>JAZQNC010000270.1:0-4277 GCA_045627165.1 Eubacteriales bacterium | reverse complement strand
AGTCCTTCCCCTACACCAGCGAAAGAGCGCTTGAAAAGGTGCTTGACCTCGCTGAGATAATATCCGATTACTGCGGAACGATCAAGGTCAATGTCGTGTCGCTTACAAAGATCCAGGAAGCGATAAAGGAGCATTGTGACGAAAACTATTTCACTCTCCTGCTGCGGCGCTCCATGATGCGTATTGCTCAGAAGATCGCCGAATACTACCGCTGCGGCGCGCTTATCACGGGCGAAAGCCTCGGTCAGGTGGCAAGTCAGACAATGGAAGCGCTCTACGTCACCAACTCCGTTGCGACAATGCCCGTATTCCGTCCCTGTATCGGCATGGACAAGGAAGAGATAGTACAGATCTCCCGCAGGATCGGCACCTACGATAAGTCCATCGAAGCCTATGAGGAATGCTGCACCGTATTTACTCCGAGACATCCCCGCACCAAGCCTGAGCTTGAAAAGGTCATCGCCGAGAAAGTCAAATACGATTTTGCCGCTCTCGAAGAAGAGGCAGTAACCGCGATGTTCGAGAAACGCCGCGCCGAATACGGCAAAAACAGCGATGACAGCGAAAAAATCGTTCTCGAATAACGCGGACGGTTCCGAAACCGGTCTGATATTCGATATCAAGGAATTCGCGCTCCACGACGGTGAGGGAATCCGCACCACCGTGTTTTTCAAGGGCTGTCCTCTGAGATGCCTTTGGTGTCATAATCCGGAAGGTCAGAGCTTCTCGCCGGAGCTTATGCAGTCCTCCGGCTGCACCGGATGCAATCTATGCCGTAAAAAATGCGGGCATGACGACTGCGCCGGATACGATTTCGGAAGATGTCTGCACGCCTGTCCCAACGGGCTTCTGTCGGTTGCCGGAAAGGAAGTCAGCGCAAGGGAGCTTGCCGAAAGGCTGGCGGAAGGCGCCGAGCTTTTTAAGATGAGCGGAGGCGGAATTACGCTGTCAGGCGGCGAACCTCTTTCGCAGATAGACTTTGCCTGCGAGCTCTGCGAACGTCTGCACGGTTATTCTCTGAACACCGCCGTTGAAACCTGCGGATACTGTCCCGAAGAAAGCTTCAGGCGTATACTTGCCTGCGCCGATTTCTTCTGCTATGACCTGAAGCTGGCGGATGAAAACGCGCATATCAGATATACCGGCGTGTCGAACGACGTTATTCTGAGCAATCTTGAGCTGCTTCGCGGCAGCGGTATACCCTTCGTACTGCGCACCCCTCTGATTCCCGGTATCACCGATACTGCCGAAAACCTTGCCGCGCTTGAAAAAATCGTCGGCAATGACAGGTGGCAGAAGCTGCCATATAATACGCTTGCCGGCGCGAAATATTCCATGCTCGGCAGAAAATACAGCCTTGAATGATTCATTCCCATCACATCAACAGAAAGTGAGAAACCATTATGCTCGACAGCTTCCTGTACGCGGTAAACACCGTTGCGCCGATATTCGTAATAGTTGCGCTCGGTTACATACTTATGCGCGTTAAGTTCATCAATGAAAGCTTCACATCGATCGGTGAAAAGCTGGTCTTTAAGGTCGGACTGCCCGTCATGCTCTTTCTTGAAGTCGCGGAATCCGGCGGCGAGGGCGTATTTGACGGAAAATTCATACTGTACTGTGTTGTCGGAGTTATTGCGACCTTCCTTATTCTTATCGCAGTCGTGCCGATTTTTCTGAAAGCCAACGACAGGCGCGGAGCCTTCATTCAGGGAATCTACCGCTCAAATTTTGCCATACTCGGAATCCCACTTGCCGAAAGTATGTTCGGCTCCGAGGGTACGGTACAGATCGCCGCGGTCATGCCTTTCGCAATCACGCTTTTCAATGTGCTTGCCGTGGTGATTCTCTCTATCTATGCACCTGCCGAAGTGAAGCTGACAAAAAAGCAGTTGTTCAATAAAATAGTCAGGACTATCTGCACCAATCCGCTCATCATTGCCTGCGCTCTCGGAGTGGTGTTCCTTCTCACGAGCTGCCCGATCCCCACATTCGCGAACAAATCGCTCAATTATCTGTCAAACATGGTTATGCCGATCTCGCTTATCTGTATAGGCGCAAACTTCAAATTTGAGAGCCTCAAGCAGCGTATCGGTCTGGCAGTCACCGCGGCGGTATTCAAGACGGCAATCGTTCCGCTTATCGCCGTTTCCATCGCGGCGGTTCTGGGTTTTCGCGGCCCTCAGCTCGGCGTTATCATGATCCTCTTCGGAGGTCCCACCGCGGTATCGAGCTATATCATGGCTAAGAACATGAAATCCGATCACGAGCTTGCCGGACAGATAATCCTGCTCTCCACCCTGCTCTGTATGCTGACGATTTTCACCGGAGTGTTTACCCTCGATATGATGGGGCTTATCTGAACTCAGTATAAACAATAAATGCACAGTACCGATTTTTGCCGATACTGTGCATTTTCTTTTGTGCTTTATGCTTTTATAGGGTTATTTTCCGCTCGGAACGTCAGCCGACTGAGCGTTCGCCGCTTCGAGCCTGAACTGCTTGTATGCCTGCTCGCTTGACTGGCGGATAGTGAAGCAGAATTCGCAGTAATTACCCTCTTCGCTGTTTACCCATATCTCTTCCTCGTGGGCGTCGATTATGGTCTTGGCGATGAACATTCCCAGACCTGTGCCTGTCTTGTCAAGTCCGCGGCTCTTGTCGGCTTTGTAGAAACGGTCAAAGACGTGAGGAATGTCGTCCGCGGCAATTCCCTGACCTTCATCATAAACCGAAACCACTGCGCGTTTGTCCTTGACGGTGATTGATATGCGGTACTTTCCGCCCTCACGGGAGAATTTCACCGCGTTGTCGCAGATGTTGTAAAAAATCTGATATATAGCGTCACGGTCGGCAAGGACATACATTCTGTCCGCGTCACATTCAAATTCAACGTCAAGCTTTTTTGAATCGAGGCGCTGTTCCAGCGAGATAAGTATCTGACGCGCCATTTCGCATATATCGAAGGGTTCCTTGGTGAATTTGCGGTCTCCCGCCTGTATGCGTGAAATATCGAGAAGCGTTGAGACAAGTCTGGACAGACGTCTTACCTCGGAGGCTATTATCTCAAGCTTGCCGCGCTGTTCCTCCGGAGGAATCGCTCCCGCCAGAATTCCGTCGATATAGCCGCCTATCGTAAACATGGGGGAACGAAGATCGTGAGATACGTTTGCAAGGAATGTGCGTCGTGTGTTCTCATAGTTTTCAAGAGAGGACGCCATATTATTGAACGCTGTCGCAAGCTCCGCAACCTCGTCGTGGCCCACAACGGGAACTCTGACGTCGAAATGCCCGGTCGCAAATGACTTAGCCGCCTTGCCCATATCCTTCAGCGGGCCTATGATCTTTTCTGTTATGAAATAAACCGCTATCAGCGCCGCCAGCAATACCCAGAGACTCGCCATGACTATCGTCTTTATCATGACGGTAGCGAGATTGTTCAGGCTTTCCGCGGACGCGCAAGCGAAAATAGAGCCTACCAGCGAATCGTCGCTGTAAACCGGAACGGCATAGTAGCTGTGCTTTACCTCAAGTATATCGCCCAGCGTATCCGTGCGGGATATATTGGTCTCGCCGTTCATCTCGTCGAATATCTCATCGGGAATCCGGGTGTGAGCCGTTTTTTTGTCGGTGCTCAGAATGATGTTTCCGTCTTCATCGGTTATGATAACAAGCGAGTCGTTTGTAAACATGGCAAGGGTGGTGATATCGCGGACTATATCGCTGCTGTTCTCCGTGATATAATCCCTGAACATTTCCTTTTCGGAATCGTAAAAACCCTCGTCTATGTATACCTTCACGTTCTGCGCCACACGCTGGATCGTATTGAGCGTGGTTTCGTCCGAATAGCTCTGCATCATCGAACTGATTATTGCCGCGAGCACGGTAAAGCTTACCGCTATGATCAGCATAAAAGCGGTTATATATTTCGCAAATACGCTTTTGTACAAGGTCGTATACCTCTGTATGTTTTATACCTTTGTCAAGAGTATAAATCTGGTTACATACTTTTCAAGTCAAAAGGGCAGAAACACAGGAATCTGCCCTCTTTAATCATTTGTAGAGATCGAGTCTAATTACTGGAGGATCTCGAACTTGTAGCCTACACCCCACACTGTCTTGAGCACCCATTTGTCGGAAACGCCTTCGAGCTTTTCGCGCAGACGCTTTACATGTACGTCAACTGTACGGGAGTCGCCGAGATAGTCGAAGCCCCATACCTTGTCGAGGAGCTGATCACGGGTAAACACGCGGTTGTAGTTGGAAGCGAGGAAGTA
>JAZQNC010000269.1:0-3984 GCA_045627165.1 Eubacteriales bacterium | reverse complement strand
AGACATCGGTCAAATGACCGCTCCCGCAAACGGTGTTGCTCCGGGTAAGGTTTACATTTGCACAATGTTGCCATTATGCCGGTGAGCTCTTACCTCGCCTTTCCATCCTTACCTGAAAAATCAGGCGGTTTATTTCTGTTGCACTTTCTCTGGGGTCACCCCCGGCGGACGTTATCCGTTACCCTGC
Organism: Eubacteriales bacterium; assembly: GCA_045627165.1. Classification (GTDB taxonomy): domain Bacteria; phylum Bacillota; class Clostridia; order Oscillospirales; family CAG-272; genus JAZQNC01. The sequence goes on along the minus strand of JAZQNC010000269.1, from coordinate 3,797 downwards.
CCTGTGAAGCCCGGACTTTCCTCATGATAATACCTTTCGGCAACATATCACGCGGCCGCACAACACGGTCATGTATAAATTATACAACGAAAAATCCGCTTTGTCAAGTGCGGAAATGTAACCGTTGACAGGGATATTGTTATCAAAATGCGGCAAATCATGGTGATGTATGCCCGGAAAACGATTGACAAAAACAACCGTTTGTGGTACAATAAATATGCATAATGGAGTTATTATCGAAATGTAAGTCACTGACCCGAAAGGAAAACAAAATGCAGCAGAATGAATTGATATCACTTGCGATCAACGGAGATAATTCGGCTATTGAACAGCTTTATAATGAATATAAAAAACCGGTATATTTTCTTGCCTTAAAGCTTATGGGAAACGGCAAGGATGCCGCTGACGTGTTGCAGTATACATTCTTTCAGGCGTTTCACCGTCTCAAATCTCTGAAAAAGCCCGAAAAATTCGAAGACTGGCTTTATGTTATCGCATCCAACAGATGCACCATGCTTCTTCGTGAGAAGGACCCCATAAAATTCAATGTTGACGGAAGCGAAGCGCCGAAGGTTAAGTTCGGCGTGTCAAATACTCCGGTCAGGACAGCGGCGGCGGATGACGAGAAGAGCAGAAACGCGGTAGCGCAGATTATCGACAGGATACCCGATCTCACCAGAATATCGGTTATGATGTATTACTACGCGCTTTGCGATATAACGCAGATACGCAAGGTAGTACGCATAGACGAGGATTTCATAAAGAAATATCTCGACGAGGGAACCGAAAGAATCAACAATGAGTTAGAATCGCTCAAGGGACAGAGAAAAGCTCTTGAGGATTATAAGGGAATAGGAGAGCTCTATAACATTCTTCACCGCTGCGCTGAGGATTGCGTGATTGCAAAGGAGCTTGACGAAACCATTCTGCACACGGTAGAGACCATAGTTCTCGCGTCTCTGAATTCGCTTCCCGAGATTTCGTATGTTCAGGTGCAGGAGGAGGACAATACGCCGTCAGCCGCCGAAACGACCGCTCCCGCGGTAAAGAAATCAGACGACACAGCTCAGCCGGCAAATAACCGCAAAAAGACAGCGATCCGCAATCTTATCCTTATCGCGGTAATACTTATCCTTGCCGCGGGAATTATAATAACTTCCGTTTCGATGCTGAGGCAGCTTGCTAAAAATTCATCGGGAAGTAATCCGGATGATGTAAACGATCGGAGACAGTCCGAAACTGTGGAACGTGCTCCATCCGAAACAACAGATGAAGTGACCGCTGAACCCTATACCGAACCGACCGATACCGAATCGCCTGTAACCGAGTCCGAGACATCTGAACCTGTCGAGACCGCACCTGTGGAGACCCTTCCTCCGGAAACAGAACCTGTTGAAACAGAGACCGAGCCGGTCGTAAACGGCGACAGCCTTACATCAGCAGAGGCATCTAAGCTCTATGTGTGCAAAACCAATGCTGACGGAGTGACTATCAGTTCATATAAGGGTACCGCAAAGGAAGTAGATATACCGGGCATGATCGACGGTAAACCTGTAACGGTCATCGGAGCGAACGCATTCAACGGCAACACCTCGATTGTCAGCGTAAATATCCCTGACAGTGTGACGAGGATTGAGGGCGGAGCCTTCACCGGCTGTACCGCTCTGACTTCCGTGCATTTCCCCGCAAATCTTACCGAAATCGGTTCGTATGCCTTTATGAAGTGCAGCTCTCTCGCTAATATCAAGATTCCCGCAACGGTAAACAATGTCGGACTTACCGCATTCGGCGATACCGCATGGATGAGAGCTCAGAATAACAGCTTTGTTATCGTCGGCGACGGAGTGCTTGTACGTTATACCGGAACAGACGCTGATGTTGTGGTTCCCGATACCGTCAAGTATATAACCAACGCATTCTACTATAATACTTCGGTAAAAACAATAACGGTTCAGGAAGGCGTAAAGAAGATCGGTCAGTACGCATTCTGCGCGTGCACCAAGCTCAATAAGATCGTTCTTCCCTCTTCCGTAACCGAAATCGCCTCTGACGCGATATACCAGTGCGCATCGCTTACCGCTGTTACCGCTCCTGCCGGTTCCTATGCCGCCGGGAAGCTGTCCAAATAACCCCGTTAATATAATAATCCGAAAGGTCCGATTATAAAATGCCCATTACAGATTTACTTATCAGAAATGCAAAGCTGTACCCCGAAGAAACCGCGCTTATAGAAATCAATCCCGAAATCAGAGAAAAACATGCCCGTACATGGAGCGAATACGAGCTTGTCGAGGCTAATGTTCACGAGCATTACCGCCGTGAAATAACATGGGCTTCCTTTAACCGCAAGGCCAATCGTTTCGCAAATCTTCTCCTTTCGAGAGGAATCACCAAAGGCTCGAAGGTCGCGATTCTTCTCATGAACTGCCTTGAATGGCTGCCGATTTATTTCGGTGCTTTGAAGACCGGTGCTGTTGTCGTTCCGATGAACTATCGCTACAGCTCCGACGAGATAAAATACTGTGTCGATCTCGCGGAGGTTGACGTACTTATATTCGGTCCCGAATTCATCGGAAGAGTAGAAGCCATAGTGAACCGTATGCCCAGAGTGAACGATATGTTCTTTGTGGGAAGCGAGTGCCCGTCATTTGCCGACAGCTACGACCAGCTTTCTCCGAGATATTCAAACGATGAGCCGGGTATCGCGCTCAGCGACGATGAGGATGCGGCGATTTATTTCTCATCCGGTACTACCGGATTCCCGAAGGCGATACTTCACGCTCACCGCAGTCTTATGTGCGCTGCCGAGACGGAATACCGCAATCACGGTCAGACGAGAGACGACAATTTTCTCTGTATTCCTCCGCTCTATCACACGGGAGCAAAAATGCACTGGTTCGGTTCTCTCATGGCGGGAAGCAAAGCCGTGCTGCTCCGCGGCGTAAAGCCCGAATGGATACTCAAAGCCGTATCTGAAGAACAGTGTACGATAGTATGGCTGCTGGTGCCGTGGGCGCAGGATATACTTGATTCGCTTGACAGCGGAGTTCTCAAGCTCAGCGATTATAAGCTTGACCAGTGGAGACTCATGCATATAGGCGCACAGCCGGTTCCTCCCTCTCTTATAAAGCGCTGGAAGGAATATTTCCCGAATCACGCTTATGATACGAACTACGGTCTGTCTGAGTCCATAGGTCCCGGATGCGTGCATCTCGGAATGGAAAATATTCACAAGGTCGGAGCTATCGGCGTAGCGGGTCATGGCTGGGAGAACAAGATAGTCGATGAAAACGGCAATCCGGTCAAAGACGGCGATGTGGGTGAGCTTTGCGTAAAGGGCCCCGGAGTCATGAAATGCTATTACCGCGATCCGAAGGCAACCGAAGCAGTCCTCAAAGACGGATGGCTGTTTACAGGTGATATGGCAATGCGCGATCCCGACGGTTTTATCTATCTTGTGGACAGAAAGAAGGACGTTATAATCACCGGCGGTGAAAATCTTTATCCCGTACAGATTGAAGATTACCTCCGCGCCAACGACAATATCAAGGACGTGGCGGTGATAGGTCTTCCGGATCAGCGTCTTGGTGAGATAGCCGCCGCAATTATCGAGCTCAAGCCGGACCACAGCATGACGGAAGAGGATGTTATGGAGTTCTGTACCGATCTTCCGCGCTACAAGCGTCCGAGAAAGATTATTTTCGCCGATGTTCCGCGCAATCCTACAGGTAAGATTGAAAAGCCGAAGCTTCGCGCAATGTACGGCGGCGGCGAGAGCCTTGTTGAGGCACAGATTA
>JAZQNC010000268.1:0-5158 GCA_045627165.1 Eubacteriales bacterium | reverse complement strand
GAAGCTCGGTTTGGTGGAATATCACTTATCAACATAATATTCATTATGTTGATATAAAAAGAAAAAAGAGTCAGCTCCGCCCCGCTGAGGGCGAAGTGACTCTATCGTATATGTGAAATATTCAAAGCCGGAGATGATTATATACCCCTAAAATGCAATATTGCTTGAATGTTGCACAATTGAGAAACAGTATTTTTGGTGGCATCAACGCTTGACAAATGTTCCCAACTGAGATATAATAAAGAAGGATATCGACATAATGAATATTATGTTCATTTATTTCCTCTTTTTTCGTCCGGATGTCCCTCCACCCTTGCCGGGGCGGTCGGAACTGCCGCAGCAGCCATAGCGGTTATTGCACTCACGATATGGAACTATCTGTCAAAGTGGAAACGATTCCCATTTGACAAAAAAGCTATGAGGTCTGTCCGGCACGAAAAGGATGTACGGGAAGACGATGCGGGAGATATTTGCAGAATAAATAGTATTAATGATTAATGTGCATAGCGTCTTCGGCATCTTTAAAAGCGGTATAATGGAGGTTCCTCCTGCGGCTGATTATGAGGGTGCCGAGTTTTCTGTAACAACCTCCGGTCAGGATAACAACCCGAGGTTGCTAGGCTGGTTTACATATATATTACATATTCAAGTACAAGTATTTTACGAAAGGACGAGGAAATCATGTTCGTAAAAGGAGGCGCGACACCTTTTGAAAGCAAAGTATGGCTGGCATCCCCTACTATGCACGGCGAGGAATTGAAGTACGTCGCGGAGGCATATGAGACCAACTGGATGTCGACTGTCGGAGCAAATATCAACGAGGTCGAGAGGATCGCTGCCGAAAAGGCCGGTGTCAAATATGCCGTAGCCCTGTGCAACTGTACGTCAGCACTTCATCTTTGCTGCAAGCTGGCCGGAGAGCGTCTGTACGGCAAACCCGCCATCAACCACGGCGCACTGGAGGGGAAGCGGGTATTCGTCTCGGATATGACCTTTGATGCCACTGTGAATCCGGTCGTTTACGAAGGCGGTATCCCGGTATTTATCGACACGGAAGCTGACTCCTGGAACATGGATCCGATTGCGCTTGAGAAAGCGTTTGAGATATATCCGGACGTTAAACTCATTGTATGCGCCGAACTGTACGGGTTCTGCGGAAGAATCGACTTGATCCGTGAAATCGCGCATAAACACGGGGCTCTTTTGATCGAGGATGCCGCTGAGGCAATGGGCGCCACGTTGAACGGAAAGCCCTGCGGCTCCTTCGGCGATTATGCCGCCATCAGTTACAACGGCAACAAGATCATCACCGGCTCCTCCGGCGGCTGCCTGCTCACCAACAGCATCGACGACGCCAATAAGGCCCGCAAATGGTCCACTCAAGCCAGAGAAAATGCCGCATGGTATCAGCATGAAGAGCTCGGCTATAACTACCGTATGTCAAACGTGATCGCCGGGGTGGTCAGAGGCCAGTATCCCTACCTTGAAAAACACATCGCACAGAAAAAAGCTATCTATGAGAGATATGCGGAAGGCTTGAAGGGACTGCCGGTTTCGCTCAACCCGATCATTCCCGACTCTGGGCCGAACTACTGGCTGAGCGCACTCCTCATCGACAAGGATGCTATGTGCAGCCAGGTCAGAGACGATACCACGGCGCTTTACATCCCCGAGCACGGCAAGTCCTGCCCGACGGAGATCCTTGAGGCAATCGCCTCCATCAACGCCGAGGGACGTCCGATCTGGAAGCCGATGCACTTGCAGCCGATGTATCGGATGAACCCGTTTGTGACCCGCGAGGGTAACGGAAGAGCCAAAACCAACGCGTATATCGCAGGGGCAACAGTAGATGTCGGCGCAGATATTTTCCAACGCGGGCTCTGCCTGCCGAGCGACAATAAAATGACAAAAGAACAGCAAGACAGAATTATTGATGTGGTCAAAGCTTGTTTCGAGTGAGGATAACATGGAAAAGGGAAAACATACCCTTTACGCTAAGTGCATAAAGCGAGTATTGGATTTTACACTTTCATTGATTGCGTTGATCGTATTATCCCCTTTACTCTTGATTCTGACAGTCATCGGTGCGATCGCCATGAAGGGGAACCCGTTCTTCTGCCAGAAAAGACCGGGAATGGTCGATAAGAGGACGGGGAAGGAACGGATCTTTACAATGATAAAGTTCCGGACCATGTCCAATGCGAAGGACAAAGACGGAAAGCTCCTTCCGGATGCCGATCGGTTGAACAAATACGGTGTGTTCCTTCGCGCCAGTTCTATGGATGAACTGCCGGAGTTACTCAATATTCTGGTCGGTCAGATGTCGATAGTGGGCCCACGCCCGCTGCTTGTGCGGGATATGACATTTATGACCGACGAGCAGAGAAGGAGACATACCGTCCGCGCTGGGTTGACCGGCTTGGCACAGGTGAACGGCCGGAATGACATTACCTGGGAAGAACGCTTTACATACGATTTGAGATATATTGATGAAGGCATCACATTCAAAAATGATGCTGTAATCATTTTGAAAACCATAAAAAAGGTATTCGTTCGAGAGGGAATCACTGAGGATGATTCTGTGACCAGTACGGATCTGGGAGACTATCTGCTGGCACAGGGAGCGGTCGATCAAAGCGAATACGATCAGAAGCAGCAGGCGGCAAAGGTCGAATTGAACAAAACAAATATATGAAAAAGAAAGTGCTGATCGTTGCGAGTGTCGTATCGTTTATTGAATGGTTCAACAAGGAAAATGTGGAATATTTACACAATGAATTGAATTGTGAGGTCCATATTGCCTGTAATCTGGACTATTTTGATGATACGGACGAGCAACGGACAAAAGAGTATCTGGATCGTATCACGGAAGAAGGGATCGTCCTTCATAATATTCATTTTGCCCGCAGCCCGTTGAAAAAGGAAAATATCGCGGCATATAAGCAATTGAAGCAGCTGATCGGGACGGAAAATTTCGATCTGATTCATTGCCACACACCGACCGCTTCGATCCTGACCAGACTGGCAGCCCGGAAAAGCCGCAAAAAGGGCAGCGTCGTTATGTACACCTGCCACGGCTTCCATTTCCATGACGCGGCTCCCGTAAAGAACTGGATACTGTATTATCCGGTCGAAAAATATATGTCCCGCTTTTGCGATTATCTTATCACGATAAACAAGGAAGATTACAACCGGGCGCAAAAATTCCATGCTTCAAACGTCAGATATATTCCGGGTGTGGGCGTTGACGTTGAGGCGATCCGGAATACTGTTGTGGACAAGGCGGCATATCGGCAGAGCATCGGTGTCCCGGCAGACGCGGTCATGATCATTTCGATCGGCGAACTGATCGAGCGGAAGAACCATGAGGTGATCATCCGGGCCTTGGGTAAGCTGCAGCGGCAGGATATCTATTACGTTATCTGCGGCAAGGGACCGCTGCAGGCTTATCTGAGTGACCTTTCTCAAAAGCTGGGTGTGCATACGATATTCCTCGGCTTCAGACAGGACATCCCGGAATTGTGCCATATTGCAGATATCAGTGCCCTGCCGTCAAAGATAGAGGGTTTGGGCTTAGCAGGAATTGAAGCGATGGCGGCGGGGGTACCGCTTGTTTCTTCGAACGTTCACGGCATCATGGATTACGTCGTAGACGGTGAAACGGGGTACGCGGTCAGCCCGCATGATGTCGACGGATTTGCAGAGGCGCTCCATAGGCTGGCGGTCGATCCCGAGTTGAGAGCGAACATGAGGGAATCGTGTATACGAACGGTAGCGCTGTTTGAGATCCACAATTCGCTGAACGAAATGTGGAAGATCTACGACGAGGTATATAGAGGGTAGATTAAGTTGAAAACGAAAAATTATTATTACGTCTTTTCTAAGAATCTGATCGGTATTAAAACCAATCGGGCTTCGTTCAGTTGGCCGTTCGGAGAGCCCCAAGAAGGATTTACGAAAGATGACTTTGACGCCTGTCTGATCAAGGTCGATCTAACTGTTATGTCGAATAAGGCATTGTCAAAACGGATCTCCGCGGAGACTGGCCCATACAAAAATCGCTTCCTCTATTTTACTTTTGATTCGCATAGCGACACGATCACTTACTCGAAAGCACTGTTCGGTTTCATTGGCCTGCTGTTCCGAGTGCGAATACGGGATAATCATGTGTACATGGAAGTCGGAAACGTGTATTACAGATTCATCAAGAACAAGGTGATGAACATCCATTCGGTTTCTTACTTGCTGTATGATATCGTCACGATGTTACTGCTGATGAACGGCATCACGCCGATATACGCCGCTTCACTGTTGGTGGATGAAAAGGAAGTGTTCATCTGGGGGCCTCCGAGGTCCGGGAAGTCGTACACCTCGCTGGATTTCGTGAAAAACGATCATGCTGTGCTGCTTTCCGAGGATATATCATTGACCGACGGAAGCACTGTTTGGGCTGTTCCGTATACAGACACGTTCGGCCAGTATTCCCGAAAAATGATGATTTTCCGGGAGGAGGTACGTGTGGGGACACAGGATTCCGTGACATTGTCCCGACCGTATATCGTTCATCTGCGCGAGAAGGTGCAAGAGATGCCGGCAGCAACAACAATGACAAAGGAAGATTCACTGTTGTATCAGAAGGCGTTGAACAAATATCTTTTCCACTACCGTTCCTCCCCGATTTGCCTTGTTTGGGCTTTTTTTCACCAATACGACCTCGATACATTGGCGGAAACCGAAGACACAGTTTTAAAGAAGATCATATCGGAATCCGAACTGCTTACTCTTCAACCGTACAGCCGGAAAGACCGGGCCGAACGGAGCTTCAGAGAGCTGATTGACGGGTAACTTTTCAAGGAAGGACACTCGTCGCTCGTGATGTATGGCATTGCCGCACGATGCGTAGCTATGAATCAGGTTAACTCCCGTCAGATGGACGGGTTAACATATAAAAAACAAAAGGAGAGAAAACATGAAGCACAGCAGATTCACCAAAATAATCGCGTTTGTTCTATGCGCAATGATGATCCTCAGCGTCGCTCCGTTGTCCGCATTTGCAAGTATTGCAAATTGGGAAGACGAAAACGTCGTTTTTGAAGGAACATCGTTCGGAACCGACGGCTATTACAACGTGATCTCGAAAAAAGATTACGTCCTCGTC
>JAZQNC010000267.1:0-4357 GCA_045627165.1 Eubacteriales bacterium | reverse complement strand
TCGGGTATTCCTTACCGTACCAGTAAACTCCGTTATATTTCCAGCTGTTGAAAAGATCGGCGTAATCTCGATTGAATTTTCTCTGGAGGTCCTTCAGCGCGTACCACGACGGATTCTTTTCACCGAATTCCGAGATAGGTCCTCCGCGATAGTTGTTGTTACGCAGAGGTGTATGATAGGTAAACCAGAATATCGCGTTAGCTCCGCAGGCAAGAGCCACGCCCATCTGCCATCTGAAATCGTCAATGCTCGGAACACGGTATCTGAAATGTCCTACCGAAAGCATGATAGACAGCATCGGAACATTTACTTCTTCCGCGAGCTTCTTATACTGGGCAAAATCACGGATAAAGTCCACCGCGCCTTCTCCTCCGGGATTCATCTGCGTGTAACGGTCGTATGACAGCAGACGGCAGCCTGAATTCTGCACGAATTTTCTGCACTTGTCGGCATAACCGGGATTCTGATTAAGATACGGAACAAGGCCGTGACATTCTTCAAGAGCGATAATGTAAGCCTTTGTACAGTCGTCCATCTGAGATTCATGAGGCTCGTCTCCGAGGAAAAATCCGAAGGTAGCAGGATGCTTTCCGTAATCCTCGTATGCATCCTTCATGGCTTTACGGTAATTATCCTCGCCATTGCGTATGTTTGTCCAATGAGTCCGTGCGTCCACCAGTATAAGCTGAATATCGTATTTTTCGCAAAGGTCGAGTACACGAAGGGTCTCCGCCTTTTTTTCGTGATTTGTCCATGGCGACATGGTAAGCGTCATGCCGCAGTCAGCCATATCAGAAATTTCCTGTTCTGTCATGCCTTCCATTCCGTAGGGATAACATGCCCAGAATCCAAGCGGATACTTTTTGAATTGAAGTCTCTCCATGATTATTTCCTTTCCGGCAGGATGCTGCCAGTAAAATTATCGTGAAATTATCAGTATAAACGTAATCGTTCTTTAACTCAGAATCCCGCGTGACGGTAGTTTATTATCGTTGCTTCTCTGTCACGTCCTGCGCCGAAGCGCGTCATATATATCATATTTCCTTTTATCGAATAAACGTCAAATGCGGTTTCCGTGATTGTGCCGAATTCACGCTTCGGACATCCGGGAGCCCACTCCTGTACGAGAGAACAGAGTGTGGTTATGGTCAGAAGCGAGTTTGTATATACAACATTGTCGAAGTGAACATGACCGCAGATGTTCGCTATTACGTTCGGAGCTCCGGCTATATCATACAGCACACGGGGCGCATTAAGCGTGTCATCGTAGGGTTTTATTCCGAGAGGCATTCCTTCGCCGAACACTCCTGCGTTGTGCAGCGGAGCGTGGGTAAAAATCAGAATATTTCTGTCGGTTTTCAAAGCCTCTTTTTCGAACCATTCGACCTGCTTATCTGATATTGCCAGCATCCAGTGAGGAGCCCAATTACCGTCGGCTCCGTAGGGAAGATCGACAGAGTTCATGAAAACAAAACGGTAATCAGGATCTAAGTCTATATAGTAATAATTTTCGGATGTCGGATTGTTTTTCATGCAAAGGCTGTGCATTTCCGATGGTGAAATGTAATGCTGCTTCATATCCCAGCCGCGGTCGTTTGCCGTTCCCAAACCGTCATCGTGATTTCCTATGATATTATGAGACGGAACGCTGAGCTGATAAAGCGCGTCATAGACTTCTTTTACGGAAGCCTTGTAGAGGTCTGAATCGCAGTAGTAATCATTTCCGACATCTCCTCCGCTGATAACGCAGGATATTCCGGGACATCTGTCAAGAATATACTGAATCGAATGAATTGCGTCGACCGCGAGCTCAAAGGTATAATTATTACTATCTCTCTCATCGCTTACATTCGCAGGCTTATTCATCCTGTTATGCTGATCGGTGATAAATACGAAATTGATCGGAGCGTTTATCCCGTTTATTCTCGAGATTTTCTCGTCATAGTGATCAGTAAGGTAGCTCAGGTCTCTCATACTCTGCCCTTTCCATGTATTTTCTTATTTCTTTAATATCGGTTCGGTAATTCTCAGCTCGTCCGGCGCGACATGACACGGAAGATACAGGACCTTCACACCTGATTTTTCCGCTTTATCCAGCGCCTCACCGAATTCGCGGTGCATAGTTATGTTTGGAAAAACCTCAGTGACTCCCGGCACGGCTATTACAAACGCGATATAACACTCATACCCGTCATTCACGGCTTTTGCCAGCTCATTCAGGTGCTTCACTCCGCGTTCCGTCGGAGCGTCGGGAAAATATCCCACTCCGCCAATCTCAAGCGTACAGCCTTTTACTTCAATGAATATCCGGCGTTCTCCGCATTCCGCGTAAAAATCGACTCTTGAGCTTCCGTAAGTATATTCCGGTTTTATCAGTGTTATCCCGCTGAACATTTCCGGACAAGCATCAAGCCATTCCTTAACGACCGCATTCGGCGCCTGACTGTAGATGTTTATCCAACCAACGTTTTCCTTGTATACGGAAATCAGATCATACCTTGTTTTTCGTGTTTCGCTGTCTGACTTCGCAAGCGTGACTTTTGCGTTCGGTATGAGCAGTTCTCTGCACCGTCCGGTGTTCTTTACGTGGACTGTTTCGATTCTGCCGTTAATATCCACGTCCGCTATAAAACGATTTGGACGGTCGATAAACCGTGCGTGAATGGTATTTTCGTACCTCATGCAAGCTTACAGCAGAACCGGAGCGTGATAATCCGTTTCTGCTCCGCAGCAGGCAAGAATAACGGCGTGAAGCATACACTCATATTCGAGAGTATACGGATTTGTCTTTTCCCTTCGCACCATTGCGGCAAAATCCGCCATCATACTGTCATATCTGTCTATCGGCGGCTGTGATGAACGGATACCGTCATCGATCCATCCGCGGTTGGCTGTACATTTACGCATACGTGTCGTCAGCTCTCCGTTGGTATCCGGAACGTATTCTTCCAGTGGACGAAGCTCTGCCGTACCTTTTTCGCCGCATACCACAAGCTGACGCCGCATGAAGCCTCCCGGTTCGCAGGCAGAAGTTTTGACATAAGATACACCGTTACCGTATTTCAATACTGCGCATCCGATATCCTCTCCGGTAACTCCGTCAAAACCGGAACATACCGACAGAGGAATTACTTCATCGGGTATTCCCTGAATCGAAACGACAAGGTCTATCAGATGACAGCCGAGGAAGTACAGCATCCCGCCTTTGAAATTAGCAAGCCATTGTCTTTTGAAAGCTCCGTGTTCGCAGTCCATATGGGCTTCGACCGAATATATCTTTCCGTATTCGCCATTTCGTGCAGCATTGATCGTATCGGCGATCATATTGTTGTAACGGTACATATAACCGAGCTGAAGCACGGAGTTTTTTTCTTTTACCGTCTTTGCTAGCGCAATGAAATCATCATGCTCCTGCGCGCCGGGTTTATCCATGTGGATGTCAAGTCCGCGCTTTGCTGCCTCAAGCGCGTATTTTGTCAGATATCGGTCATCAGTTTCGACTGCCACCGCGTCAAGATCAGGCATTGACAGTATCTGATCAAGCGTGAGACGGCTGTCTCCAGTAAAACACTGGTGGAACTGCTGACCTTCTTCTTCGTCTACCGCACACCAGCCTGCCACGTCAAATATATCACTCTGTTTTGTCAGACTCATATATGTCGGATACGCATGGTCGTGTCCAGTTCCTATCTGCGCTATTTTTATTCTTTTCATTGTCATTCTCCGCTTTATTTCAACAAATCCCAGTCAAACTGAACTATAGGGAAAGATTTTTCCGCCGCAAGCCTTGAATATATCTCCGTACATTCAAGCGGAGAATGTATTTCTTCAATCATCAGCGCAAGCGACAGTCTGTTCATGTCAACCAGTTTAATTACAGCTTCCGCATCATCGCGCAGCGACCACCATCCCGGGTGTGATTCATTATCCGGACGAGCAAGCGTATGCGCTCCGATAAGCGTGATACCCGGACCGTGTACCTTTTTGTAATAATCAATTGTAAAATCAGAGTTTCGTGTACATCCCAGCAGCGCGATCCTGCCGAAACGAGCCATACAGTCAAGCAGCGAACCGAGAGCGGGGCCGTTTCCGGTAACTTCTATTCCGACTTTAGCTCCGCCGTTTGTGATATTTCTCACATTATCGGCAAAGGATTTCTCAAACGGATCGAGAGCGAAATCCGCGCCCTCAGCAAGGGCTATATTTCTCCGTCCGATATCGGGGTCCACAGCGATTACGGGACATGCTCCGCAGGCCCGCAGTAACTTTACCGCTATCCTGCCCAGAAGTCCCTGTCCCATAACTATGGCTGATTCGCCGATCTCGACGCGGCATTTTCTTATCGCGGCAAGCGGAA
>JAZQNC010000266.1:0-6507 GCA_045627165.1 Eubacteriales bacterium | reverse complement strand
CAGGTCGGCGGACGAGATGCTGGATTTTGTCCTTGACGCAAAAGACAACGACGGAAATCCGCTCTGCGACACCATAGCTCTCGGTATGCAGTCTATAGACGAGGCGGACGCGGATATAAACTATTTCGAGAGCCGAAGCTTCGGAGAATACGGAGATAAGCTGAAGAAAAAGGAACGGCGGCTCTTTATCGAGGAGTACTGCGAGGGCTGCGGAAGCTGCGTGAAGCGCTGCGGTCAGAAGGCTCTGCGGATAGAGAACGGTCACGCGGCGGTGGACAGGGAAAAATGTGTGCTCTGCAGCTACTGCGCCGGAGTATGCCCGATGTTTGCGATAAAGGTGCTGTGAGGACAGTTCAGATACGGAAAATAAATATCGGATGCGTATCCTGAACGATACGCATTCTTTTTAAGGAGACAGCGATATGAAAAAAACATGGATATCATCGGCACATCAGGGTTTTGTGACCGGAAATATGCACTCGAACACCCTGTCAGCTTTTCTTCTTGCGGCGAAAAAGGGAGCCGATATGATAGAGACCGACGCCCGAACCACCTCCGACGGGGTTATCATAGCAAACCATGACCCGATAGTAAGAGGCTTCGACAGCGAAGGCAATAAGGTCGAATATGTAATAAGCGAAACTCCCTCGTCGGTGATAACTTCGGTGATACTCGCTCCCGACGACCCCGCTGGAGTACAGTATGTTCCGACGCTGAAAGAAGTGCTTAATCTCTGCTACTACACGGGAATGCAGGTGAATATCGACCTCAAGGAGGGCAATGCCCATGCTCTCGAAATCGCGGAGCTGGTGGTATCCTACGGAATGAGGGGAAGAACGGTGTATGCCACAAACGGCGCGGGAGCCGACTGCATAAACGCCATACTGAAAATCGACCCCGAAGCGAGATTCATAGACACTCCGAATAACTACACCGCCGAAAAGCTCGCCGCAGTGCCGGACTACCGTTCAAAGTGCTTTGCCTATACAGGAGATTTCTCCGAAGAAAACATAGCGAGGATAAGAGCCTCCGGCTGTATGCTCGCCGCCATAAGCCTTAACGCCGGCAACGCTCCCGCCGCTTTCGCGCATCATCCGGATATGGCTGAATATCCCCATGTAAACGATTTTGCCGCGATAGACAAGGCGATACTCGCCTCCGCAAAGCTGCTGTGAATCAGGGATAATCTGCGGAATGGTACGGCAGATAAGGAAGCATTTACGGAAATAATGAAGCCCTCCGACTGATGATCGGAGGGCGTTTGTTATTTGTCTGTACCTATTTTTCCGGCCAGAACAGCATCGATCACTGTTTTGGAAACATCAAACAGGCTGTGCATGGCAGGCTCGAATATATCAAGCGCCGTGCTGCTTTCGCTGCCCAAATTATTGTTGTAGCCTTCAGCCGCAGTCCAAAGACTTTCCGGACTGTCGTTTCCCAAAAACACGTCTAAATCAACGACGGCACGCAATGATATTACACGGTCAAGTAAACCGTAACACCGGGCAACATTGGCAACTGTCAGCTCCTCCATTTCGGTAACGGCATACGGATCGGGCATTTTATAGGTTTCAATGATCTTCAAAGCGTTATTGTGACCGATCTCGCCTTTCCAGAAACTGTCTCCGGAAAGTGCGGTGCCTTTTATGACCCTGGGATTCTGCAATGCCCATTCTTCACCGGGAAAATCTGCTTTCAGGATACTTTTTGAAATATCGGTGGAAGCAGGCTTGTATTCCTTAATCAAACCGTAAACCTGCTCCGCAAGCTCATATGAAAACAAACTGCTGGATACGGCGTCATAAGAGGAATCGGGAAACCATGTGGTTTCGGAATTTTTATCTTCAAACTCCCGTATGTCGGCCGTATGCCCGAGCTCATTGTCGCAGGCGCCGGTAACAAGAACGATATCACCGAGTGTCGTTGTTCCTGCGCTTCCGCCGGCACAGCCTACCGAAACGATAAATGAGTCCGAAAAATCATAATTTTCATTTGACAAAACAGCCGTCATTGCAAGGGCGCAGGCGGTTTTGCCTGAACCGGTTACAAGAATGGCCGTGCCGTTTTTTTTATTGACATAAAAGTGAGCGGTTTCGGGCATATTCGATATAACCGTTTCTTTTACACCGCCGCCGTATTCCTCATAAAGAAGCTGTGCCTCACCGATATCGTCTCCGCTCATTTCTCCTGTTTCAAACTTCGGAACAATAAGTACCTTAACTGCGGCGTGCTTTTTTTCCTTATTTGCACTGCAGGAAACCGAGCAGATCAGTATCATAATAAAAAACAATATCGACGCGGCAATGAGAAAGCCCTTTCGCCTGCCGCGTATCTCCGGCTGTTCCTTTGCCTTGATAAAACGCACGAGCGAAACGGTAAAGAGTGCTGCCGATATTATTATCGGGAGCATGATAATTAAATTGACCGGATAATTCATAAAGATCTCACTGAAATTACGGATGTTTTATCTGTCTGTCTTTTTGCCGACGGGAGAGAATACGCCGTACAGGTCCCGCTTCCGAATTTCTGACATACAGAATATTGCTGACTATCGGAAGACTGCGGCGCTTTGCGTATTCGAGAAATTCGGGGATCCGCATATAGTAAAGCTTTCCCCAGCTGGTAAGAATGAAATTGTCTTCTCTAACGCCGAGAATGGTCATGTAGTGGCCGCTTACCGTGCAGACCGGCTCAGAGTCGGGATCGGTGCTCCGGTACAGCCCCACTTCCTTCTTTTTGGCGAATGGGTAATGCGGACCGACGGCAAATATCACCGGTATCTGACATTCCAGCATTTCGCTTACGCGGGAAGTGATATTCCGTTGGAACACTCCCCACCTTGCCCGGTACGGCAGCGAATATTTTCTGAACATGGCGTTCACCGCCGCGCAGAGAAAGATCCCGTTGATGCCGAAGCGCGGAAATACGCGGAGAAATCTGCGGTCGATATAATCCAGCAGCGAATTGTACAGCTCAAGCGAAGGCTCGGAGCTTATGCCTCCGAAAACGGCTTTGTTGTCGGTAAGCCTGCCGAGCGAAAGCAGAAGATCGGCGGACGCCACCAGTCCGCAGCCGTAGAAACGTATGCGGCTGTCGGGAGAAAGCATCTGATTTCCGCCCGCGGTTTTCCTGGCTCCGCAGACCACGCTGACGTGATCTACGATATCATGCGCCGGCAATGTCGATAACCTCGAACACAAGCGCGGAGAGATCGTCGCGCTCGAAGAAGCAGAAGATCTTATCGCCGCAAGCGGCAATGTCGCTGTAGCCCGCGGAGGGATATATTCGCTTTGACACTTTCCAGTGCGCGCCGTCGTCGTCCGAATATTTCAGCGTGAGATTTATCCTTCCCTCCGTGCTGTCGCAGCCGCAGTAATATATGCGGCCCGAGCCTATGGAATTTACCATGGAAGCAAAGCACACGGGATCGGCAAGGTCTTCGCAGAATACGCGGCGCGAGCATTTTCCGTCGGACGCGCCGTCGGCAGATACGCAGAGTCCGCGTCGGCGGCTGTCTCCGGCATGGCGGAGATTGAGAAGCAGAGAGCCGTCGGACAGATTGCAGGAGGCTGTCTCACTGGGGGATACCAGCTCATCGTCGGCTTCGATTATTACTCCGGCGTGCCAGCTCTCTCCCCTGTCGTCCGAATATATCGTGCCGCTGACCGAGGGCCAGTGACAGCGCTGAGGATTCATTGCCAGCCATACGGGAACGACAATCCTGCCGTCCGACATGACCGTTCCGTGTCCCGGACCTATTGCGCAGACGTTGAAGGGGTGGCGCGATGAGAAGCCATCGAAGCAGGAGGTTATCTCAAAGGCCCCGGAAAAGCTCATTCCGTCGTCGTCCGATATGCGCACGAAGGTGCGCTCATAGTTTTTCTGATAAAGCAGAATGATCCTTCCGTCGGGCAGGGCGCAGAGCAGGGGATTGTTTACCGCGAGAGCGTCGTCTTCTGCCATTATCATCCGTTCACCGAAGCTCTCTCCGCCGTCGCGGGAGATTTTCATTCCTATGGCCCTCGTGTCCCAGTCGTCGCGGCTTATGCGGCACTCGCAGGCGGTAAATATCGTACCCTTCGCGCTTACCGCGACGGCGGGAATACGGTATACCGCGTATCTGTCTTTTCCGGAAATTTCTATATCCTTCATGAAATGTCTCCTGTTTACAAAAAGGAGAACAGAATACTTTTCGTATAATGTTCTCCGCTGTATGATTTTCAGAAACGGCTGATTTCGAGGCTCTCGTCGTCTTCGCCCTTCTCTATCTCAAGGACTTTGACGTAATATGAAAGCGTGTCGTTGACCTTGATAAGCACCCGGTCTCCTGCCTTGTGGCCGAGAAGCGCCTTGCCTACGGGCGATTCCTTACTGATAAGACCCTTGGTAACGTCGTTGCGCAGGGTGGTGACTATGGTTATGGTCTTTTCGGTCTGCTTGTTTTCGTAGAAAAGCCTTACATGGTCGAAAAGCCCGATCTCGTCCTCGCCGGCTTTGTCCTCGATTATGACCGCGGTGGCGATCATTTTTTTGAGGTAGGCTATGCGGGAATAGTTGCGGTTCGTTTCGCGCTTGTAGTATTTGTATTCCTCGTTTTCGGAGCGGTCGCCCTGCTCCGCCGCCTGATGAAGATATTCAACCAGCTGAGGAGTGAGGACCGTCGTCCGGTAATCTATTTCTTCCTGAATTTTCTTTATGTCTACCTTGGTCAGTTCGTCATGCATTTGTCTTTACCTCTGAATGTGCGAATATGCGGATGATCATTTTTTCTTGTGAAAAAGCGATTTTGAATAGAATCTCGGCTCACAGGTCAGATTTATGCCCAGCTTGCGGTAAACGTCCTCGTCCACCTGCGCCAGCATGACCGTGGAGTGAGCCTCGCAGCCTCTCAGATCGGCAAGGCGTTCCATGGCGTTTGCGGCGACGTCGGTGACGCTCGCGCTTATGGAAAGGGCGATGAGCACCTCGTCGGAGTGCAGACGGGGATTGTGATTGCCCAGAATATCGGTTTTGAGACGCTGTATGGGTTCTATCGTCTGGGGATTGATGAGATGCACCTCGCGGGGAAGATTGTTCATCGCCTTTACCGCGTTGAGCAGGGCGGCGGATGAGGGTCCGAGAAGATCGGAGGTCTTTCCCGTTACGATGCGTCCGTCGGGAAGCTCTATGGCGACGGCGGGAGTATTTCCCACCTCGGCGGAACGTCTGATCGCGGCGGCCACAACGGGACGGTCGTCCACCTTGAGGTCGGCCTGCTTGAGCAGAAGCTCCATTTTGTTTACGGTGCGCTCGGTGGTGCGTCCGCATTTGAGGTCGCAGAGCGCGGCGAAATAACGGCGGACTATCTCCTCGTTGGAGGCGGCGCAGACCGCGTCGTTGTCGGTGATGCAGTTGCCGATGACGTTAACGCCCATGTCCGTGGGGGATTTGTAGGGACATTCGCCGTCGTTTATCATTCTGAATATGTTGCGCAGGACCGGGAAAATTTCTATATCGCGGTTGTAGTTGACCGCGCTTATCCTGTATGCCTCGTAATGGTAGGGGTCGATCATGTTCACGTCGTTGAGGTTTGCGGTAGCTGCCTCGTAGGCGAGATTGACGGGATGATTGAGGGGAAGGCTCCAGACCGGGAAGGTCTCGAACTTGGCGTAGCCCGCCTTGATCCCTCTGCGGTTGTCGTGGTAGAGCTGGGAGAGACAGGTGGCCATTTTTCCGCTGCCGGGACCGGGCGCGGTCACGACCACGAGGGGACGGGTAGTCTCGATATAGTCGTTTTTGCCGAAGCCCTCGTCGCTGGTTATCTTATCGACGCAGAGCGGATAACCCTCTATGGGATAGTGGATATATACTCTCAGTCCTATTCTTTCAAGCTGTTCTCTGTAGGCGCGTGCCGCGGGCTGACCGCTGTACTGCGCGATCACCACTCCGCCGATGGCGAAATCCATCCCACGGAAAGCGTCGATGAGGCGAAGCACGTCGGCATCGTAGGTGATGCCGATATCGCTGCGCATACGGCTGCTCTCTATATCGCCCGCGTTTATAACGACGATTATCTCGACCTTGTCCGCCATGCTCTGGAGCATACGGATCTTTGAGTCGGGCTGAAATCCGGGAAGAACTCTCGAAGCATGGTGATCGTCGAAGAGCTTGCCGCCGAATTCCAGATAGAGCTTGCCGCCGAAATCGCTGATTCTTTCCTTGATTTTCGCCGATTGGAGCTCTATGTATCTGTCGTTGTCGAAACCGATCCTTTTCATTTTCTTACTCCGTCATATATATCATAAACAGCTTATTCAAACTAACAATCGCAGATTATACCACATACGGACTGTCATGTCAAGGATAAAAAAGTTAAAACCGTCATACGGCGGATAAAAGGCAATAAAAAATCCGGTCTGAACCGGAAGTTTTATTTTGATGTATTCACTTTGTTGTATTTCTGATTAAGCGGGGATTCTGAGGGTCTGACCAGCGGTTACTGTGGAAGTTGCGAGGTTGTTGAGCTTA
>JAZQNC010000265.1:0-6756 GCA_045627165.1 Eubacteriales bacterium | reverse complement strand
CATGACAGGCGACGGTGTAAACGATGTTCTTGCGCTTAAGGAAGCGGACTGCAGCATAGCGATGGCGTCGGGCAGTGACGTTGCGGGGCAGGTGTCGCAGCTTGTGCTTCTGGATTCTGATTTTTCCCATATGCCCTCTGTGGTTGCCGAGGGAAGAAGAGTAATAAACAATATCGAGCGCTCGGCGGCACTGTTCCTGGTGAAGAACATATTCTCCTTTATCATGGCATGGGTAACGATTATCGGAGTACTGGCTTATCCTCTGCAGCCGTCTCAGCTTTCGCTCATAAACGCTTTCACTATCGGTATACCATCTTTTGTCCTTGCGCTCGAAGCCAATACCAATATTGTCAGGGGAAGGTTTATCTCCAACGTGCTCTACCGCGCGTTTCCTGCCGGACTTACGGATTTTGTGCTGGTAATGTTTACAATCCTGTTCGGCAAGGCCTTTAACATGACGGATGCACAGACCTCCACGATTTCGGCAATACTTATGGGAATAACCGGACTGATAATGCTGTGGTTCGTGTGCCGTCCGTTTAACAAAAAAAGGATCCTGCTCTTTGTACTCATGTCGGTCGGTTTTGTCCTTTCGGCGGTTATGCTGGGAAGACTTGTATTCTCTATCGAACCGCTTGAATTCGGAAGCACGCTTGTAACGATAGTGCTTGCCTTGCTTTCCTATCCGCTGATGTTCTGTTTCAGACGTCTGCTTGCCGTTTTGAAAAATATACCCGCGAATATGAAAAAAGCGCGGGAGGAGAAGACCGATAAATAACCATTGAATTACATAAAAGGAAATAACGAATATATGGGTTACCCCGATCTTATGTTTACAGGCAGCGCGGTGAGCCGCCGTACAGACCTGTCGGTATTTGAGGATATCAAGCTGACGTCGCTGCTTAAAGAGAGTACCGTCGAATCAATGTGTATTCCCTGCGAAGCCCACGATATTATCGCGCGTCAGGAGCTTTTCAGAGCACTTTCCGATGAAAGCTTTTACCTGCATGTAAAAAAGCTCTCCGACTGCATGAACGGCGTTTATGAGCTTGCTCAGAGATATGATGATTCGAGATGCGATAACGAGAAGTATATACTGTATATTAACCTCTGCGCTGGTATTTCAGATTTTTTCGGAATCGCGGCAGATGAGAGCATGTCGAAAAAAGGCGGAAGCCTCTACGGACGTTTCTGCGCGTATTTCATCGAGCGCACAGCTCATCCGAATTACAAGCGAATGTCGGAAGATCTGAACAGAGTAAAACCGCTTATCAAAGACATAATATGCAGTCAGTACAAGATCATCGGCGATGAGCTGCATATCAGCGCGGATACTCCCGAAGCCTATATGACAAAGTTGCTCCACGACGCTGAGACACTCGGCCTTGCGGGAGTGAGCGCGCCCAAAATGGAAGCAAAGACGCTTACTCCGGCAATCATTGAGGCTACGGCAAAGCTATATCCCGCGGTTTTCGGGGAGCTTGCCGGTTTTTACGACCGCAACAAAAATTTCTACGAGGAAGAAATACTCATATATAAATCACGGCTGGATTTTTATCTCGACGTATGCGGTATGCTGAAAACGATCAGCGAAGCCGGAATACCGATCTGCTATCCGAAGCCCTGTGAGGAAAAAAAGATAGATATCAGCAACGCCTATGACGTCACCCTGCTTACAAAGGGCGAAAAAAATATCATACCGAACGATATTTATTTCGACAGAGATGAGCCGTTCTTTTATCTGACCGGCGCAAACGGAGGCGGTAAGACCACATTCCTGAGGACGATAGGCGTAACCATGCTGCTGTTTCTCAGCGGATGTCCCGCGCCCTGCGATCATGCCGACATATATCCGCTGCACAATATATTCACCCATTTTCCGCGCGATGAGCGTTTTGACAATGCCGGAAGAAATGCCGAGGAACAGCAGAGAGTTCAGCGCATACTTGACGAGACCGACGGCTGTTCGCTTATCCTCCTTAACGAAACCTATTCGACTACCAGCGAGGAAAAGGCGAGAATGCAGACCTCCACGCTTGCTGAAAAGCTGTATGCCGACGGTGAATTCGGAGTGTATGTAACTCACATGCACAATATGGGCG
This sequence comes from Eubacteriales bacterium, assembly GCA_045627165.1. Classification (GTDB taxonomy): domain Bacteria; phylum Bacillota; class Clostridia; order Oscillospirales; family CAG-272; genus JAZQNC01. Next base: position 4,654 of record JAZQNC010000265.1, on the reverse strand, counting down.
AAACGCAGATACCTTTCCTCAATGTCATCATTGACCGCAGCGACAGCAACCGCCGTACCTACAAGGTTGCGCGTCAGAAGAGCGTATACAGCTCATACGCCTACGATATTCTTCAGAAGTATTCGCTTACAAAGGAGCAGCTCGACAGGCGTTTTGCGGGATATAACGTAAGCTCTGATGCGGACAGCAATGCGGAGGATGAAAAGAAATGAAATTCAGTCTGTTATATAAGAATCCTCCGACGGAGATCTACGAGGAGAGCAAAAATCCCTTTGATGTGGTGTATGATCTTTCAATAGACAAGGCGGTGTCGCAGATATGCCGTGACAGCAGAAGGGTTGAGTATTTCCTTTCGGTAATGAGAAAGCCTCTTGAAGATATGGAGGAGATCAGATACCGTCAGCGTCTGCTTGCGGATTTCATAGACTTTCCCGAGCTTTTCGATGAATTCAAGGTTATTTTTTCGCGCTACGATAAGATAAAGAGCGACTGGGTGGAGCTTCGTTCCGGTATATTCCCGTCCGGCGCAGGAGCGAATTCCGAAGCGCTCCTCGATTACACATTTTCATCTCTGAAGGTGACCTCCATATTCCCGCGGACCATAATCTCTTTCTATGAATCGATCTATCGCGCCATATGCAAATATCAGGTTAAAAGCGAAGCTCTTGTCTCCATGCGGGAATACTGCCTGTCCATGACCGAGAACAACTCGCTTAACGAGATCGCCGATATTGCTTCGCTGTTCCAGTATAAGACTCCGGAGGATTATGATTTCGGCATTCTCTGCCGTCTTGATGAGACGCTGCTGCTCTGTGAATGTGAGCTGTGCGACATCAGAGAGCACAGAAAACAGAAAAAGCCGGTTATCGACCTTATAAAACTCATTCCTAAAAAACAGCAGGAGTGCGATGAGGCTCCGACCGAGGTGGGTACAGAGGTTGACGCTATCGACAATGCCCGCTTTATTCTTACCGAGGCTCTGTATCATATTGATACGATACTGACACAGATAACCAATTCCGTGTACGATACATTCCACGGTCTTTCCTCTGAGCTGATGTTCTACGAGATCGCGCTTAAATGCTGCGAATTTCTCAGCGACAGAAACGTTCCGATATGTATGCCCGAAATTCTCCCCTGTGAGAGCGATACAATAAGAGCAAAAGGTCTCCGTGATTTCTACCTTGCCGCCGGCGGAAAGCTCAGCGGCGAACAGATTATTCCCAATGATGTGGATTACGGCAAGGAAGCCGAGGGTGTGCTTATACGCGGTATGAACAACACCGGTAAGACTACCTACCTCCGTTCTATCGGAATCGGTCAGGTATTCGCACAGTGCGGACTTCCGGTGTGCGCCGAAAGCGCGGCTTTCAGTATCAGAAGCGCGGTATTTACTCATTTCTCGTCAGCTGAGGAAGACTTCATAGAGGGAGATACCTCCGGACGCTTTGAGGGGGAGGTAAAGGAAATGGCGAAGATGGTGGACAATCTCCGTCCCTATGCTCTTGTCATACTCAACGAGACCTTCCAGACTACCGCGTACAATGAAGGCGCTGTGGGAATATATAATATAATTTCGGTATTTCACCGCGTAAAGACAAAATTCATCTTTGTTACACATCTTCTCAGGCTGTTTGATATGTGCGACAATGACAGGATAATGCTTATGGAAACCGTGCAGAACGGCGACAGTACCAAACAGCCCTATATTATTACGCCCGTAAGCAAAAACGGTTCCGATAAGTAATTGCGGAACGCAATCGAAAAAGTGAGGATAAAGATTATGAAAGCTGACAGAAATACCCTGGTGCTGAAACGTCCGGCGTCCATGTTCACGGACCTTCACCGCACGGCTCTTCCCGCGGGAAACGGATTGACCGGCGCCATGCTCAACGGATCTGTTGCGGATGAATACGTATTGATAAACCGCCATGACCTGTGGTTCGGCGGACACAGAAGCGGCGAGCTTCCGGACATATCCGCTTCACTCACCTCGATGCGTGAAAAGATAGCCGAAGGAAAATTTACCGAAGCCAATTTCATGATGGCCAACGCCCTGAATCAGAGCGGTTTTTCCGAGGGCTGTGCCAATCCGTATCCTCTCTGTACTCTTGCCATCCACCGCGAAATTTATGAGGCATTCCGTTCATACAGCCGCGGCATCAAGCTTGACAGGGGAGAGCTGTTTACAAAGTGGAGCTGCGGTGATAACAAGTATGAGCGCAGATTGTTCGTTTCGCGCGTGGACGATACGGTGTATATACATATTACCGGCGGCGGTGAGGAAGTATATACGCTCACACGTCCCGATGCTCCGGAGCCGGACAATGTCAGAAAAATGCTTGACGAAAGCATAGATATGCGTGTTGACGCAGAAAAGGGATACCTTTTCTACTGTGCGGCGATAGAGGGCGTATGGGCAGGTGCGGCGGCGCATATCTGCGGAAACGATATAAAGATCGAAGCAAGCGGCAATTCCCTTAAGGTTACAGGCGGAGATTACACCATAATGCTCAAAACCTTCAGAGATATCACTCCGGACAAGGCATATAAGCTTTTCTGTGACCGGCTTTGTTCTTCCGAAGGCGATGTATATCGCGAGCGTCTGGCAAACAATCTGATCCCCTATTCGCTGCTCTATAATTCGGTGTCGATAGAGCTTGCCTCAAAGGACGAAATGAAGGCAAGCAACGAGGAGCTTATCGACGAGGCGTACAACGACAAAGCGTCTCCCGCACTTATCGAAAAGCTCTGGCGTTACGGACGTTATCTGTTTATTTCCGGGACGTCCAACGAAGGCAATCCCTTCCCGCTTTACGGTCTGTGGCACTGGCAGTACAATGCTCCATGGGCGCAGAATGTGGCAAACGAAAACGTGGAGATAATTTACCGCCACGCCGACACCGGTGGACTCTCCTATGCCGTAAAGCCTCTGATAAAGTATTATACCGCCATGACTGACATATTCGAGGACAACGCGAAGAAGCTGTTCGGCTGTCAGGGAATATACATCCCCGCATATACCACGCCGATTGGCGGCGGTCCTTCGGTCAACGTGCCGGTGATCCTGAACTGGATATCATGTGCCGGATGGCTTTCACAGCATTTTTACAATTATTATCTTTATACCGAGGACAGGGAACTTCTGCTCAGCGATATCCTCCCCTTTATGTACAAGACGGCGCTTTTCTATGAGGATTATGTTTCCTATGACGAAAACGGAAAAATCGTTATCTGTCCTTCGGTTTCTCCCGAAAACACTCCGGGCAATTTTATGCCTGAGAATTTCAAGGAGAATATGGGACATGTGTGTCCCGCGGTGCGCAACGCGCAGATGGATATTTCGATCATGCGCGAGCTGCTGACAAATCTGATAGAAGCAACAAAGTCGGTAAACGTGGCTCTTTACACAAAAAAGCTCGGTACATGGGAAAAGATGCTTGCAGCGCTTCCGGATTTCAAAATCAACGAGGACGGTGCTGTTTCCGAGTGGAACGATCCCGAGCTTAAGGATTTCTACAATCACCGCCATATGTCGCACCTCTATGGACTCTTCCCCGGAAGTGAAGTTCTGCCTGACAGCAGTCCCGAGCTTCTTGACGCTTTCAAAAAGGCTGTCGAACTGCGTATGCTTCGCGGACAGTGCAGCTGGTCGCTGGTTCACATGGCTTGTATCTATATCCGCCTCGGTATGGGCGACAAGGCTCTGGACAATATAGACCTTATGTGCAAGGGTTGTCTGCTCGATAATTTCTTCACCATCTCCAACGACTACCGCAACATGGGTGTAAGCATGAATCTCGGATATTTTGCGCCGGTTCAGCTCGACGCAGTAATGGGAGTGGTTGAGGACTTGCAGGAGCTCTGTATGCGTTACGCGAACGGTACGCTGTACATTCTTCCATCCGTTCAGAACAGGTTCAAAAATATCAGTGTGCGTGATCTTCGTTTTCCCGGCGGTATGGTATCCTTTGAGACCGGCAAGGACGACAGGCTTACGATTTCAGTCTATGCTTCAAAAAATATGCCGCTTAGAATAGCGGCACGCGGAAAAGTGTTTGACTGTCAGCTTGAATGCGGTAAGAGCTACCGTTTCAAGGCATAAGGCGAATTTACGAATATAAGGGACCGCAGATGAAAAGTCCGCGGTCCCGCTTTTTTGTATACGGTCAGATTGTGATACGGTTTATCTGCGTGATGCTTTCGGCGATAACGGCGTCGCGTTTCTGGCTCGTGAGCACGATTATCTGATGACCCTTGCCGCAGTGTCCGGCAAGCACCTCGAATAATCCTGCAAGTCTGTCATCGTCGATGCGCGCAAAGCTCTCGTCAAATATCGCTGTGGGAACTGATTTTTTACAAAGAGTCAGTATCAGCGCAAGTCTCAGGCTGATATACGCCAGGTCAGAGCTTCCCGCGCTGAGGTAACTCATGTTTCTCATAACCTGTTCATCCGATGTACTGTATTCGAGAGACATATCCGGTGCTACGTTTACGTTTTCAAACCGTCCGCCGCTGGCCTGAGCCATATATTCGCCTGTAAGCTCGGAAAGCCCGGGAACAAAGCTGTTTTTCAGGTTATCCGCCGATATTTTCAACGCTTCCTGCGCCATAAGACAGCTTTCCAGACGTTTATTGTCTTCTCTGAGCTCAG
>JAZQNC010000264.1:0-3512 GCA_045627165.1 Eubacteriales bacterium | reverse complement strand
ATCGTCGTCACGGAAGGTCCTTCCCTGAAGCACCACGTTGTAGTACACGGGCGTGAGGATATCAACGGAATAATATGCCATTGCCTCAAGAATATAGGCGACGTCGTTGGGCGAAGACGCAGATGAAGGCACGCACATCATCTGAGCGTTCATGATGGAGTTTGTGGCATAGTACCTTTCCTGTTTTTCATCATACTTCGGGATGGGGACTATACCGAAATCCGAGTCCATGCTGCGGAGACTGGGAGAGTCGTGCATGGCTCCTTCACGGAAAAGGAACTGATTGTTTATGAACGCGCCCGACCAGAACGCGCCCCACATATCGGTAACTCCGGAAACCTTATCGACGTAGCTCGTTACTTCCTTGTCGCCGAGAGCCTGTACAACCTTGTCAGCCTTTGCGTAGAAGACGTCGTTAAATTCGCTTACTATAGGCATGTCATCTTCATCCTTCGTGCCTACCGTCCAGCCGCACGCCACCATAAAGGTATATCCGCTGTAGCCCTCGGTAATATGACCGTACTGGTCATTGCCGGTCATCTTTCCGTCGCCGTCAAGGTCATAGTTGCCGGTCTTCGCCATTTCGATGAAGCGGTCCATCGTCCAGCTTCCCTCTCTTGCGAGTTCGTAGGGCGCGGCAAGATTGAGGTCGGTCACGAGTTTCTTGTTGAAGAACAGGCAGTACAGTCCGCTCTTCGCGCCGATCATGTGTTCGCCGTAGGTGCCGTAAAGCTTATGGTTTATGCTGAGCGTTTCGTTGGTCTCTTTGTCCCACCAGGGCTTATCGAAATTGATATATTCGAGGGTGTTGAGGTCGATGGTCATATTTTCGGTGGCTATTCCGAATATCTTTCCGATTCCGTCGTAAATAACGTCATAGTAGTCGTCGCCCGCCTCTATGCTGTTGCGCGCGTCGTCTATCGGCGTGCTTCCGGGCGAGAACACACATTCGATATTGCAGTTATACTTATCCTCAACGGTAACGTCGCGTCTGTGTACTGCGTCGTTGTAGCCGTCTCCGGTATCCTCCTCAATGCCCACGTCGAGAGGAGCAAAGGCTCCGGAGGATTTGGTGATGAAGGTCACGGTAAAGCCGTCAAGGTCGCGCTCGGGAAGCTCCAGCTTTTCGCCTTCCTCCACGGTTTCCGCTTCTGTTTCGGCTTCGGTCAGAGACGCGGTATCGGGAGTATCGCTGTCCGCGCTTTCCGCGCAGGATACCGCCGAGGTTATCAGCATCGCTCCGAGAATCATTATGGAAATGAGTTTTTTCATACGGCTGCTCCTTTATTGTCTTTATATTTACGGTGTTTTATGTCTCTGCGGTCTTATCTGCCTTCTATCATTTCGATAAGTCTGCGTCCGGTGCGCTCCATGAGCTTGGATGCGTCCTTTACGGTCTCGCCGGGGAAGCGGGCGATGAAATTGTCCGCCTCGAAGGTGAAATCTCCGCTGTAACCTATATCGCGGAGCGCGGAGGTAATGGCGTTCCAGTCCATTGCCATAGTAAAGGGAAGCGTATGGCTGTCGTGGATATTGTCGTTGTCGTGGACGTGAAGGGCAGTAATTCTCTCAGAGCCCATGGCGCGTATCATGTCGGCGCAGTTCTGCAGAGAGATCCCGCAGTGACCGAGATCGAGGCAGGCGGTGAAATGCTCGTATCCCAGCTCGTCCAGATAGTCGTTGAACTGTTCCGCTGTGCCGCAGGCGGCGGGAACGATATGCTTTATCTCATCGCTGTAATCCCACATATTTTCGAGAGCCGCCTTTACTCCGTTGGCGGCGCATACGGGCTCGAGGTCACGGTACATCTCCATGTTGATTTCCTTCTGGAGCTCATCGTTTCCTCTCACGCAGGCGGGATGCACCACACACACCTTCGCGCCGAGGATGCCGCTTATCTCTATCGAACGCTTGATGGCTCTGCGTATGAAAACGTTGTAGTCGTCGTTGCCCTTTATGTAGGAGGAAAAGGGTGCGTGGCTCTGATTGAAGGTGACTCCGCATTCGTCGGCGGTCTTTCTCAGCAGCTTTGCGTGCTCGATATATCCGTTTCCTTCGCTGTTGAGCGTATGGTCGGGATTATTCATAACGAACATGGAATAGTCCACGCAGTCGAAGCCGTTGGCGGCAAGCACCTTTATCGCCTCAACGTCGCCGTAACGCTGGCTCATGTAATCGGTCTGGGTTGACAGTCTCATGATAATATCTCCGTTCTTATATAATATTGCGTATTCAGTTTATACGATTATAACATACATCATTCATGAATTCAAGTATTTTGTCGAATTAGCCGCCTTATAATTTTACGTCTTCATATTGCAAAATAACTTCATCTGTGGTAGAATAACCGAAAGCAAATAATCCGAAACGAAGAAAGGAAGTATATATAATGGACTGTCTGTTCTGCGCAATAGCAAAGGGTGATATCCCTTCTTCAAAGGTATATGAAGACGAAAAGATACTCGCCTTCCGCGACATAAATCCCCAGGCGAAGGTACACGTGCTCGTCATACCCAAGGAGCATATAGCCCCCGCCGACTGTATAACCCCCGAAAACAGCGGTATAGTATCCTATATTTTCGAAAAAATTCCGGCAATAGCAAAGGAAGCTGGCTGCACGAACGGCTACCGCATCATCTCCAACTGCGGTCCCGACGCCTGCCAGAGCGTAAAGCATATTCATTTCCACATTCTCGGCGGCGAACAGCTTGCCGAAAAGATGGCGTAAGTCTTCAGACAGCGTTTTAACGCAGGGAGCAGGATATGTTTTTACAGAATGAACTGAAACGCAGAAACGTACCGTCGCTGATGAGCTTTGCCGACGGCAGAGCGGTAAACGCCGAAAACTGGGAAGAACGCAGAAAAGAGCTTGTCGAAATCCTCACACGCGAGGAATACGGCAATTCTCCCGCGCCGGTTCCGGTCAGCGCCTCGGTGCTTGACAAGAGGATCGGCGACTATGCGGGCAAGGCGGATTATTTCCGCATGGAAATGTCGCTTGACCTCCCCGGCGGAAATTTCAGGTTTCCGTTCAAGGTGGTAAAGCCTCACGGCGAGGGGAAATTTCCCACCTTCGTTTTCATCAACTTCCGTCCGGAGCTTCCCGACACCTACAATCCCACCGAGGAAATAATCGACCGGGGCTACGCTCTTGCGGTGATATACTACAACGACATCAGCCGTGACGAAAACGACGGCTTTACCAGCGGTCTGGCTCCGCTTTACGACCGCGGCGAATACAGCTGGGGAAAGATCGGAATGTGGGCATGGTCAATGTCGAGAGTAATAGACTGGCTGTATACTCAGGACTGGACCGATACGGACAATATCGCCGCGATTGGCCACTCAAGACTGGGCAAGACCGCCCTGTGGTGCGGCGCAAACGACACAAGGGTAAAGTATACGATCTCCAACGATTCCGGCTGCTCCGGAGCGGCGATAACCCGCGAGAAGACCGGTGAACACGTGGAGCAGATAACCCGCAATTTCCCCATGTGGTTCTGCCCGAAGTA
>JAZQNC010000263.1:0-4618 GCA_045627165.1 Eubacteriales bacterium | reverse complement strand
CCGCTTGCCTTCGGTGAAGTGGGAGTAAAGGAAAGAGTAAAATCTGTGCTGAACTATAAGAAACCGACATTTTGGATTATCGTAGCGGCAGTCATCGTCTGCGTGGTCGTTGCGGTTTGCTTTCTGACAAATCCCATCCGTACCGGAAACGATGTGAGTCAGGCGGAAGAACCGGCAAAATGGGATTGCTCGGTAATCTGCAAAGAGACGTCAACTCCGGACAATTATGTGATAACCTATTCCGATGTGAAGGTGTCATCGCAGACAGGAACATTGACCTTCCAAAACAGAAACGATTTTGATATTGTAGTTCATGTTCTTCGTGAAGGCGAAACGGAAGTCGTATCAAACAGGATCCCTGCCGGCGGCTGTTATTCTCTCTTAAAAATGGACGATAAACCCTGTACGATTGGAGTTCATGCTGATGCGGCTGTCAATACGGAAATAAAGCTGTTTGTATATGACGGCAGTCACAGCGAGACTTACTCAATGACAGAACAACAGCATACTGCAAAATGGTTTGACTGTCTCCACGGTGACGAAATGGTTTGGGATGGAATGCGAGAGATTAATCTCGATGAGTTTCCGGGCGTTACGTTCCGTGCGTATTCCGAAAGAATAGTAGCTGTCACTGACAAGGAAAGTGTTACCCTCTATACCGGTATGCCGATGTGGTGCGAGTATTTCTGTGATCTTAACGGCGACGGAAAAAGAGAGATATGTTCGTCCGTCAGCTTCGGCTCCGGAATTATCGACAATCGTATTATCGCAGCCGACTATGCGAACAATGCGGTATATGAACTGTCCGACCGGGGGTATTATGATTACGTTCTTACTTGCCTGGACGATCGGATATGGGCGGAAAAAAGACCGTATATGCAGGACGAAATCCTTGAAGCCGGACCGCTGCTGCTGAGTTCGGTGAACGCCTCTGACGGTACGGGTATACAGATACTGATGATAGAACAGGTTATGGAGCAGGAACATGAGCAGGAGCAGAGCGGTAACACGGATACTCCGGACTTTACCTATTCCGCTTCGATCGCCTATGCCAACTGGACGGCAGACAGCGATATATACTCCCGTGCTCTGAACGGCAAAACGCTGTTGATAAGCTCCGCGCGTCATCTTCCCGTCTATAAACTGGATACAAAGGAAGAGCTTGATTCCTTCAGAGAAAGCTTTGAGAACATTCTCACCTTCGACCACGGCTATAACGAGATCCCGTCCTTTAACGAGGCGGCGGCGAAATGCGACGACGTTTTCTTTGCCGACAATTCGCTTATCGTCTGTTATGTAACGACAAGCAGCGGCTCACTGCGCTTTGGTGTAAAGGATGTTTACTGTGCCGACGGCTGTTTCTGCGTATATGTCGAACAGCTCAACAGACCCGAGACCTTTACCGCCGATATGGCGGGCTGGTTCGTACTGACCGAAGTGAAAAAATCCGACCTTGACGGCATAACAAAATTCGACGCGCTGCTCAACTGACAGATGTCCGCAGTCGAAACAGAGTGATACTCCGCACATAATAAAGGGAAGCGTCCCTTCCGGGTCACGCTTCCCTTTAATTTTGCCGTTTACGTCGTTTACGATGCACAGGCTGTCATATCGTTATCATAAGGTTGTTCGTTTCAAGAGAATTGACGTAGTTCATGTCCTTTGATATCCGCGAAACAAGTCTGAGACCGACACAGTTTTCGGGACTTTTTCCGCGAAGCTCGCTGCAGTGCTTCATCACGTTGAAGCCGGGGCAGTTATCCTGAAAGCGGAGCCTTATCTCGCCGTTGTCGAAGGTTATCCAGATGTGGATAACGGGCGTGCGGCGGCAGCGCGGGAAGCCGTGCTCGATGACGTTCATCGTCAGCTCCTCAAGCGCAAGGCAGGTAAAGAAGGTGCGCCGCGAGTCCATGCCGTGATCCTTGCAGAAGGAGCTCACCATGTCCTGCAGCTCCGCAAGCTCATCCGCGCCGGTGACCGACAGCTCTATATAGTCCCCCTCGTCATAGCCGAAATCGGATTCAAGGCAGAGCATATCAGCGGCTTCTCTCGGAAATCTGCCCGTTCTCCGCTTTACCAACATGACGGCAATGCCCGCGTCGATGATCTCGCTTACCGGCAGAGCCCACCAGAGTCCGTTGGTTCCGAACAGAAATCCCATCAGCGCGGAAACTCCGACTATCAGTATAAGGCGGTTAAGGTAGGAAAGTATATTGACCAGCCTGTACCGCTGGGTTATCTGCATAAAGGAAATGAACACGCCGTTGAACGTGGAAAACGGTATCATGATGCCAACGCAGCGTATCGACAGCGCCGCCATCTCCAGTACCTCCTGCGAGTCCGAGATGAAAAATCCCGCTATCGGTCTTGCGAACACTATACATACCACGCCGAGCAGAGATATCATGTCTATTGCCCGGAACACGATCTTAGACAGGGTTTTCAGCCCGTCCCGGTCCCGCTGGCTGTAAAGCAGAGCTCCTATCAGCACAGCCGCGCTCGTGATTCCGGCGCTGAAGCTGATGAGCAGGTCTCTGACCTGATTGGTTATGCTGTATACCGAAAGGGCGAGAGACGTTCCGAGAATGAGAGAAAGGGCGTTGAGGATGATGGGCTTTATTGTGTTGCATATACGCTTGATAGATTTTGACGCGCCCGCGTCCGCTATCTTTTTCAGGTCGCTGACAGGCAGCAGCGAAAGGCGGAGCCTGAGTATCACGTCCCCGCGGAAAAAGTAAAATACCAGCGGCACGACGGCGCAGTAATAGGATACGGCGGTGGCCGCGCCGAGCCCGAATATACCGCCGTCAAAAACGAATGTGCTCAGCGAGTCTCCCACCACGTCCGAAACAAGCTGTGCCAGTATGCTGACGGTGATTATATTCTTTCCGTTGCCGAGCTGAACTATCGGCGCCAGCATACCGAAGGCTATCATCGCCGGCACTCCGAAGAACAGGCCTCTGAGGTATTCTTCGGCGAGGGGGATGACCTGAGCCGTATTGCTTCCCGTTCCGTACATGGCGGCTATTGAGCCGCTGCGGGCAACTCCCCACACGGTAAGCAGAGCGGACAACGCAAAGCCTATGGTAAGACAGCCCGAAAAGGTCTTCTGCGCGTAATCCGTCTCTCCCCTGCCGATATAGTGGGAACAGATAAGCTGCATACCGAGTCCGAGGGGACCGCATACAATATCAACGAAGCTGAAAAAAGGTCTCGCATAGCCCATTGCCGCCATTCCCAGACTTCCGATATAGTTGCCCATAAAATACGAATCGGTCAGAGAAGCCGCGGAATTTATCAGTTCGAGCAGACAGGTGACTATGAAAGCGTTTCTGAACAGCACACTCAGTATCTCACGGTTGCTCTTTAAGGTGCCTGTTTTCATTATATCGTTCTCCTCGCGGTCAATTAAGTGAAGCGGTATTATATGTCAAGCACGAAATATCTGTTTTCCTCTCCCTCGCACATGGCAGGGAAGGTACGGTATATTATACCGTCGATGACGTTTTCCGCGCCGGGGTGATAGTGTCCCTGCAGCACATGAGTCACCTTTCCGCTGTCCGAGATGATTCTGCGTATTTCGGCGGAGTTTCTGATTATATGGTGCGTTTCCACATTCGGGTCAAGGTTTTCGTGAACGCACACCACGCATCTCTCCTTCGAGCGCGCAAGCGTATCGCGCAGGAACTCGGTCTCAAAGGGCGGAAGATTCGAATCCGTCCACTCCACGCCTTCCGCGTCAAACCGCTTCATGCTGCTGCGGTAATTTGCGTCAAGGTAAATAAACCTTACGTCTCCGAAGACCTCGGTATACGGAGGAAGCCTCAGAGAGTGTTTTTCAAAGTCTTCGGGACGGCAGTCCAGATAATCGTGATTGCCTTGAACAAGGCGGAAGGGTATGCCGCATTCCTTTACAGGCTCCATAAGCTCTCCGAGGCAGCGAACTGCCTCATCATGGCTTTCGCAGGAATCCACCAGATCGCCGAGACATATTATCAGCGATACCTTTTCCCCCGCAAAATGCTCCGCAGCCTCTTTAACCTTTTTCAGCGACAGGCTGGGACGGCGCGTCCGGCAGTATACCTCCGCGCGGCAGTAATGGGGGTCGGTAAATATTCCGATCTTCATCAGCATCCCTCCGGGTCATTATTCGGATCTGCGGCTTTTTCTGCTGTAAATATCATATACGAAGGAAAGAACGGTGCAGAGCAGACATACGCTCATGAGCATGATGAACACAGCCGTCCAGCCTCCCGTCTTTTCTGCGACAACTCCCACCGTGTAGGAGCTTATCGCCGAGCCCACATAGCAGAAGCCGTCTATCACGCCCGCCACAGTCCCGGCGTTTACGCCCTCGCAGTTCATGGGGAAAATTGAGGTGATGATGTTGTTCACCGAAGACATGGTAAGCGAGATAATGATGAGACAGAGCAGGGTGACAAGCCAGATATTGAGATCGAACTGTACAAGCAGTATGATAAACACGATACCCGCCGCGCCGAAGAGTATGCCGTTCTCCTTTACGCAGTCGCCGAACTTCCTGTGCATACGGATGGAGATAAGCCCGCCGAATACCGACATAAGGGGAACGAGAACCGAAAGCATGACCGATACCCAG
>JAZQNC010000262.1:0-5425 GCA_045627165.1 Eubacteriales bacterium | reverse complement strand
GGGTAACTCTCGCCGCATCCATAAGCTCTGGCGTTTCGGAAGTTATCTGAGACGCCGGATGAAGAGCGAAAAGGTGTGATATATGTCTGTGTCCCGGCTCGATTTCGTCGAAATCCTCGCTCCATTCCATGATCTGTCCGTGTTTTCCTATGCTTATCGGCGCAAGTCTTCCGAGATATTCACGGCATTTTTCGGCAAGCTCAAGCTCAACGCCGAGTATCCCGCAGGTCTTCGCAGTCATGCCGAACAGCTCGCGCAGTATCTCGTTGTCCATCGTGGGACCGGCGCATATCGAATAAACACCGCCGTCGGAGGTGATGAAGCTGTTTTCGGGAGAATTGGAGGGACAGGTCACCAGATAACCGTTTCGCGGGTCTTCGGTGAGAAATTCAAAGAAAAATTCGCAGGCGCCCCTGAGTATGTCGAAATTGTCTTCAAGCACACCGATATCCCCGGAATAGAGATAACGCTCCCAGATATGCATACAGCACCACGCGCCCGCGCACATGAACGAACCCCATGAGCAGCCCTCTCCGGGAGACGTAAAGCCCCAGGGATTTGTTATGGTATGGGCGACCCAGCCCTTGTCTATGCCGTACTGCACCCTTGCCGTCTCCGCGCCGTGAACCGAAATGAAACGGATATGGTCAAAGAAAGGCTTTATCAGCTCGGGAAGCGAGCATACCTCGGCGAGCCAGTAATTCATCTGGATGTTGATATTTATGTGGTAGTCGGCTCCCCAGGGCGTATCGACGGTATCCGCCCATATTCCCTGAAGGTTTGCGGGAAGCACGCAGTTGTATGACGAGCATATCAGCAGATAGCGTCCGAAGCCGAAATACAGCTCGTAAAGCCCGTAATCGTCGGGATGGCCTGAAATTGTCCTTATGCGCTCATCGGTGGAAAGATGACCGTATTTATCCTTTCCGTCACCCAGTCTGAGCTTTACGCGGTTCATCATGCCGCCGATTATCTCGGAGCTTTCACCGAACAGCGAATCAAAGTCCTCCTTCGCCGCCGAAAGCGCGTTTTCTCTCGCAAGGGCGATCAGCTCGTCGGTATCGGTATTCGGATATGGCGCGCCTCCCGGCATTGGTCTGACATATCCGGTGCGGATATCGAGGAACAAATCGAATCCCGTGACCTTCTCAAGCACGATACATCCGTCCTTTGCGCTGACTGTACCGTCAGCCGCTTTCACTGCGGCATATCCGCCGAAGGCGTTCGATCTCTCGAAGCTGTCGCAGAAGGCTATTCCGTTTTCGCCGTATCTGACGTATTCGCCGGGATGACGGTATTCAAGCGACACCGTCAGAGGAGCGGACGTCTTATATTCAAGACAGAAAACTCCCTTAACGAAGGAAGTGAAAGCACGGCACCCGATCTCAACGCCTTCGATCACACAGCTCTCCTCAAACAGACCGCTTTCAAGGGTCAGAGTGCGGATATATTTCTCCGCCCTGCCGCCGCTGAGATCAAAGCTGACGAACAGCTCTCCGCCGGTGCGGAGCGAACCGTAGTTCGAGCCTTCCACACGCTTCGAGCCCTTGCCTCGGCAGACCATGTATTTCTGAGTAAGCTCCTGACCCAGGGCATAATTGCCCGAAAATATCGCTTCTCTTATCTCGCCGAGATGAGAGGCGCACTCCGGGTTGTCGGCATATCCGTCATACCGCCCGTCCCACAGCGTTTCTTCATTAAACTGAAACCGTCCGCATCCCATACCGCCGTATGCCATAGCGCCGAGCCGTCCGTTTCCCAAAACGATGGCTTCAAGCCAGTTTTCGGCAGGTCTGAAATATTGCTGTTTCATACTCTTTTCCTCCGTTTCACAGTCAGACCGCATAAATTATTCTGTTCCGATTATATTATCTATGCCGTAATACAGCGCCATGGCGTAATTCGGCCATGACTGACTGTCGATAGTATCTATATATTTAAGTCCGTACAGCGGACTGTATCTGCTTTTGGGATAAACCATTGGAATAACGGCATGGTCCGCTCCGCTTTCCGCGGCGGAAATGATGATTTTCTCACCTTTCCCCACCTCCCTGTAAGTGTGCAGAACATCGCCAAAGCCCTTAGGTACCGTAAAAACGAGAGCCGCCGCGCAGACAGCCGCCAAAGCGCAGGAGCATATTCTTTTCGGCTTCTCCCTTCCTCTGCCGTCAGGGACAGACCGTATCGTCTCCGACACTGACAGCAGTATCGCTCCGATGAGGAAAACAGCGGGAGAGGCAAGCGAGCGTTCCTCGTAATACATGGCGAAGCTCATCATGAAATTCGCCGCGAGGCTCGCCGCAAAAAGGACCAAAGAAGTAATGATTCGCCGCTTTTCATATCCGGTAAACAGGAAAAAGGCAAGGCTTATCAGATATGCTATAAGCAGAGGATATAACCTCATATAGGTTTCCGCCGCTATGACCATGCCCTCTCCGAGATGGGAAAATCCCGCTATTTTTGCCGATGCTCCCGCAGGGGACAGCGCCATTACAACATATCCGACCACCGCGCACAGCCAGGCGGGAACAAGGGGGTACAGCTTTTCACTTTCGCCGCGTAAGCAAACGATTATCATCAGCAGCAGCGCCGCGCCGATCACCGCCGCGGAGGTGTTCTCACTGTACCCGCCGGCAAGCAGCGAAAACAGCGCAAACGCGGCTGAGGGCATCATTCCGTTTATAATACTCTCTCCCATCTCCGCTCTCGCAAAGGGAAGAAGAAAGGCAAGCGAAAATACCGTTCCCCAGAGATAGTTGCACGCGCCGGTTAGCCACAGATTGACCACACCGAAAACAGGCTCGAAAATCCATATCGCCGTAAAGACGGCGGCATATCCGACAGCGTTGAAGCGGTGCTGCTTTTCACGGCAGAAAAGGAGAATGACCGCCGGAAGAAAGGCGAGCATCGCTCCGTTGACGATATTGAACACCGGCTTCGGCAGGTAAACAAAAAGCTGCGCAAAAAAATGCGGCACGGTCCGTCCGTTCATTCTGAAATAATGCGCAGCCATGGAGGGAAATATATCGGTCAGCTTTTCTATCGGACCTTTTGTGGCGAAATTTCTCATATAGGAAAAATCATCCACTATATAGGGCGTGAGAAAATTCAATAAAACGGCAAAGACAAAAGCCGCGGCAATCACCGCAGGATATGTCAGACCGATTTTCCTCTGCCGTTTCATTTTCTCTCTCCGATTTATTCCGTTTCGGATTTTTCTTTTATTTCCTGAGGTATTATCTGTGCCAGCACCACCGCGGTAAAGATGAGGATACAGCCCAGCATCTCACGCTTTGCCAGAATCTGGTTGAGTATAAGCATACTGAATATTACCGAAAACACCGATTCAAGGCTCATGAGCAGCGACGCGATGACGGGCTTCACTCTGCTCTGCGCCACAGTCTGCAGCGTATAGGCTATGCCGCTCGAGCATATTCCGGTGTAAAGGATCGGGATTCTTGCGGCGATTATTCCGTCGAGGGTCGGTTCCTCAAAGACGAACATGAACACTCCGCAAATCAGTCCGCAGGTGATGAACTGTATGCAGGACATTCTCACACAGTCCACACGGGGCGCGAAATGGTCGGTGACCATTATATGCCCCGCAAAAAGAAAGGAACAGATAATGACGCAGATATCTCCGGTTTTAAGCACGAATTCTCCGTTTATGCAGAGAAAGTACATTCCGACAGCGGCAATGAGCACGCATATCCACAGCGTCCAGTGATTCTTTCTGCCCAGCGCCATCTGCATTATGGGGATGAGAATGATATACAGCGCCGTGATGAACGCTGCCTTTCCGGGCGAGGTGTATTTTATTCCTATCTGCTGAAGCATCGACGCGGCGGCAAGCACGCATCCGCAGGTGATTCCTCCGGCAAAGAGCGTCTTTTTCTGCGCCCTGTCCTCCGGAGGGCGGCATATTCCCACACGGTCAAATACGGCTATGGCGGGAAGAAGCACGACTCCTCCCAGAAGCATACGTATGCAGTTGAGGGTGAAGGGGCCTATATGCTCCATTCCCACAGACTGCGCCACAAACGCCGAACCCCAGATGGCTGCGGCGATGAGAAGCATTATGCTTCCCGAAAACGATCTATCCTTCGGTTTCATATAGCTGAACTGTCGTCCTTTAAGTTATTTCGATTCGTCCGCGGCGTCTCCGTCCGCGGTATAGGCCTGCGAAAGCAGATAGCGGCCGTAAAGCATATTGGCGTAGGCTCCGGTCATCGCGTAATAAAGTCCCAGCTCGATGGGTATGTCGTCGCGTCTGCCTTCCGGAATATCTTCTCCGGTGAAAGCGGAACGGAGAGAATACTCGAATATCTCACAGAAAATGTCGTAGGCCTGCTGTGCGGTGAATTTCCTGCGGACATAACCGATACCGTTGCTTATCTCGCTGAGACTGAGAAATCGTTTAAGTATGGCGACGACCATGAAAAAGGCAAGGTGATCCCGGTCATAACGCTTGTTTACCGGAGGCTTCACCTTTTTCTGCTTGACGTAGTTGTTTATCATGGTCTTGGTTATGCTGACCTCTTCGCTGTCCTCGCAGAATACCGCCGTATTCTTTTCGATGAAGCTGAGGACCTGATCCATATACAGCTCAATGTCCGGAAGCTCCGACCATCTCGGACAGTGATATTCAGTTATATCTTCCCTTGTATACATTTATGTCTTTTCCCCGGATATGTATTTCCGTCTGAGTGAATTACGGTACCGATACCATCGTGGTATATAATACCACATTACAGAGCTTTCGTCAACAGTTTATCGGCAATAGACAAAATATTATTGTTTTATCTTGACAAAATCCCCGTTCCGTTATATAATATCCTATATTTTCGATAATTTCCGCATCATTCCGCCGGGACCGTGTTCTGCGCGGAATGTATAATTATTCTAAAGGCGTTGTTACGCAGGAGATCGTTTGCTATGTTTGATATCGGTAAGAAGTACCGTGCCGCCGTTGTCGGCGCAACAGGAATGGTCGGTCAGAGATTTCTCGCTCTGCTGGCAGAACACCCCTATTTCGATGTTACAGTACTTGCCGCGTCCGCGCGCTCGGCAGGAAGAAAATACGGAGAAGTAGTGACAGGACGCTGGAAGCTTGACGTTGATATGCCCGAAAAATATGCCGATATGGTTATCGTTGACGCATCCGATATCTCCGCCATAAAGGAAAAGGCCGATATCGTTTTCTGCGCTGTCGATATGCCCAAGGACGAGATCAAGGCTCTTGAGGAAGCCTACGCAAAAGCCGAGCTCGTGGTAGTCTCCAACAACTCTGCGAACCGCTGGACTCCCGACGTACCGATGCTCATCCCCGAGATCAACATTTCTCACCTTGACGCGATAGAGCATCAGAGAGCGCGTCTCGGCACGAAGCACGGATTTATCGTGACCAAGCCCAACTGCTCCATCC
>JAZQNC010000261.1:0-5390 GCA_045627165.1 Eubacteriales bacterium | reverse complement strand
TGGGTGTGTTGAATACTGCGGAGCCTACATGAGCCTTGCAGCAGAGAGTTACACCGAACTGAGCGGCGTCTTCAGCTCTTGCGGCGAGGGTTTCGAGAGACTGCTTGAGAGTCTCTTCGTCATTGGACTTTCCGCCGGGGCCTACGTTTACAACGGGAATGCCGATCTCTGCGCATGCTTCAAAAGCGGTAAGAAGTCTGTCGCGGTCGAGAGAAGCGATCTCCGTAGAAAGGAAAGGAAGCTCATTCTCTTCGGAAATTGCGCGAAGGGTAAGCTTGTCCTGCTTCCACTGAGCGAGATTGAGGTGCTCGCACATACCCTGAATACCGGAAATTTCAACTCCGTCAAAGCCTGCCTTGCGGATAGCGCGGGCAGCGGTAGCGAAGTCTACGGTCTTGAAAAGAACCGAGTTAACGCCTAATTTGATCATTGGAATACTCCTTTATGGATATATAAATTATATTTCGTTCAATATCCCGGAAAATACACTGCGGTATCTTCATCGGGATAATTATATAACAAAACGGCTCAAAATACAACGATTTTGATTATTTGACCGATATGATGACGGAATTAGTCAAATACGCTCTGTCAATCGGAAATTATTCTGTTGCAAATAACAAAATCTGTGAATAAAACACCGCGAAATTATTCACACAACAATGTCATTGAGGTCAGTTCTCGGTGATGACAGCGCCGGAGGTATCCACGCTGCCGTTGCAGTTTATGGCGTCTCCTCCGGTGGTGATGTTAATGCTTCCGCCGATCGCCCTGATATAATTGGGAGCCTGGATCGCGTTGTCCCTGGCGCAGAGCCTCAGCTCTCCGCTGCGTATGTATACGAAGCCCTTTTCGCTGTCGTCGTCCGTGCTTGCCTTGATAGCGTCGTCAGACCTTTTGACCGAAATGCTGCCGCTGTATATGCGGACGCTGTCATTACCCTTGAGCGCGTTGTTGGGCGCGCTGACGTGTATTGTAACGCCTTCGATGCGCAGATCGTTTTTCGTACCGATCCCGTTGTTATAATTGGAAACGACGTTGATCGTGCCTCTGCCGTTTATTGTAAGATCGTCGCGCGAATATATGCAGGCGCTCGCGTCGGATTTTCCGTGGTCGGCGCCGTCCGTGAAATTGCATACCGAGCCTTCGGGTATGGATAAGATCACCTTATCGGCGCAGTTTACATATATGACCGCGTCCTTTGAGCAGCTCATGCTGACGTTGTCGAGTACGAGCGTCACTTTTTCATCCTTTGCGACGTCGATGTATATCTGACCGTCGGAGAGAGCTCCGGTTACATGAT
Source organism: Eubacteriales bacterium (assembly GCA_045627165.1). GTDB lineage: Bacteria > Bacillota > Clostridia > Oscillospirales > CAG-272 > JAZQNC01. The sequence continues at coordinate 4,087 of JAZQNC010000261.1, read as the reverse complement.
ATACTCCCGCGGTGCCTATCGAAATCCTGCCCTCCGAATATGAAGCGCCCTTTCCGCTTACCGACGCTTTATCTCCTTCAAGCGAGATCTTCACCGCATTTCCGACCTCTGTTACCGCATTGAGATCCACCTTCGAAAAATACCCCGTATCGTCCTCGACGACCTGCGAGCCGTCCGGTACGGAGGGTGATGTGCATGACGAAAGCGCGATCATCATCGCGGCAATGAGCGCCGCCGCCCTTGTTCTGTTCATATAGCTGCCTTTATTGCCTTTCTTTCAGTCTGTTTTCCGAAATTCCTGTATAAGCCAATTATACAACGCTTGTGTGAATATAATGTAAACAAGATCGGAAAATATAAAAAAAGCCGGAGAAAACCTCCGGCTAATAAAAGACAGCCTGATATTATGCCCAGGACATTGTTCCCGGCTTGGGTTCGCGGATGATAGCCTGCTTAACAAAGTAAACGGCCTTGGAAAGACCTTCGTCTATGGACATTATGCTGTCCTCATGCTCGATTGAAAGCACACGGTCATATCCGACAAGACGGAGATTGGAGATCATATCTCTCCAGTACTGCATGTCGTTGCCGTAACCGACGGAACGGAATACCCATGAACGGTTGAGCTCGTCGCTGTAATGCTTTGTATCGAGAACGCCGTTGACGGCGGTGTTGTATTTGTCTATCTTTGTATCCTTTGCGTGTACATGATAGATAGCGGAACCGAGAGCGCGGATAGCGGCTACAGGGTCGATTCCCTGCCATACGAGGTGAGAGGGGTCGAAGTTTGCGCCGATAACGGGCTCATCGCCTCCGCAGCAGCCTACAGCCTCACGGAGACGGAGACAGGTTGCGGGATTGTATACGCAGAAACCGGGGTGCATTTCGAGAGCAACGTGCTTTACGCCGTGAGAAACCGCAAATGCCGCAGCTTCCTTCCAGTAGGGAATAAGCACATCGTTCCACTGATAATCAAGCTCCTGAAGATAATCGTCCGGCCATGCGCAGGTGCACCAGCTGGGCAGCTTTGCGTCGGGGTCGGAGCCGGGGCAGCCGGAGAATGTAATAACGGTATCTATACCGAGCTTTTCGGCGAGCAGTACCGTATTGCGGTAATCCTCATCCCATGCGGCTGCCAGAGCCTTGTCGGGGTGAACGGGATTGCCGTGAGTTGCGAGAGCGCAGATCGACATACCGTACTTTTCGATGGTAGCCTTGAACGCGCAGAATTTGTCTTCATCGGCAAGCAGCTCAGCGGGATTGCAGTGAGCCTTTCCGGGATATCCGCCCGCGCCTATCTCGACCGATTCAACGCCGAGAGCCTTGAGCTTTGCGAGAGCCTCGTCCAGCGAAAGAGAACCGTAAAGGTTCGCAAGTACACTTAATTTCATATTATATCATGCTCCTTGAGTCAGATGTCAGTAAAGTTCGGGAACGCCGGCAGAAGCTCTGTTCGACGTTCCCTGCTGATTATCCTTACTTAGTGATCAGAAGTTGTAAACAGTTCCGGTCTTTGCGGATGTATAGATACCCTCGAGGATCTGTGTTACGCAGAATGCCTGCTCGGGAAGTACGAAGGGAGCCTTGTCCTCTTCAACAGCCTTGAGCCAGAGTCTTGCTTCACGCGCTGCGGGGTCCTCGTTGCCTGCGCCCTCAAAGAACGCTGCGCCGCCTGCGTTGAGGTTGGGCTTGAGTATATACTGTCTGCCGTTGCGAACGCCGTTGATGCGTACTCCGCCTTCCATGTCGCCGCCTGCCTTTGTGCCGCAGACTGTGGTGACTGCTTCACGGGGATCCGCATAGTTGAGAGCCCAGGAAGCTTCGAGGTTGATGGTAGCGCCGTTTTCCATAACGATCATACCGAACGCGCAGTCCTCAACGGTAAACTTGGATGCGTCCCAGCATCCCCAGTCGTTGCCCTGATCGTCGGGAGCAAGATTGTTGAGCATGTGATAGTTCGTGCCGAGGCAGTACTTGGGCTTATAGTTGTCCATGATCCAGAGCGTGAGGTCAAGAGCGTGAGTTCAGATGTCGATAAGGGGACCGCCGCCCTGCTCGAATTCATTGAGGAATACGCCCCATGTGGGAACCGCGCGGCGGCGGATAGCCGTTGCCTTTGCGTAATAGATATCGCCGAAGGTTCCGTCAAGAGCTTCCTTCTTGAGGTAGAGAGAATCGGCGCGCTGACGGTTCTGATAACCGATCGTCAGCTTCTTGCCGGTGCGCTTTGCGGTCTCAACCATCTTGAGAGCTTCGACGGAGTTGATAGCCATGGGCTTTTCGCACATAACGTGCTTGCCTGCCTCGAGAGCGTCGCAGGTAATGGGGCTGTGCCAGCGGTTTGGTGTGAGAACGTGAACGATATCGATCGTCTTGTCTTCAAGAAGCTTGTGATAATCGGTGTAAACCTTTGCGTCGGGCGTACCGTAATCAGCCTTTGCCTTGATCGCGCGCTCTTCAATAATATCACAGAACGCAACCATTTCGGCGTTGGGCTGACGCTTGAGCGCGGGCATGTGCTTGCCGTTGGCGATGCCTCCGCAGCCTATAATACCGATCCTGAGCTTTTCCATAGTTTGATCCTCCGTAATATGAAGTATATTATATAAATTTATCTCGGAACATTATCGGGTTCGCTGTCATTATTATAACCGATAAATCCCAATTAGTCAAGATAAATTTTCAGTGGTTTGCTGCGGCGGATAATCAATGCAAAACAAAAGCCGCAGAAAAGATCCTGCGGCAGAAAAATAGTTTTTACTGTGAACTGTATCGACTTATTCCAGTACGTATACGCGGATATATTTTCTTCCGAATTTAGTCGCGGCTGCAACTCCCGCTTCATCCGGACCGGTGAAAATATCTATCTTCGCGCCCTTGATAAGCGAGCCGGTATCCTCCGCGGACATGACTCCGAGATCGATATCTCCTTCTGTGTTGCGCAGATAAACCTTTGAGCGGAGAGGGATAACGTCCGGGTCAACGGCGATCATACCTATTTCGACCTGTTTGCCGGTATATGTAAGTCCGCTGAATTCTTCGCCGCCGTAAGCGGTGGCCAGTACGTCCACATAGTAGGAATACCTGTAGTGTGTGCCGTCCGCGCCTATGACGGTACCGCCCACGCCGACATTCCTTATCTCTTTCACCGCTTCCTTATGAACGATCTCTTCGAGTATGGTTTCCTCTATGAGCCTGCCGTTTTCATAGGTCTGGTGAAGTTTTTTCGTTACCGCGCCGTCTGAGCCGGTCTGCAGGACCTCGACCTGACCGCGGGGGATGGTCTGCAGCTCGTTTATTTCCGTTTCAAAGGGGATAACCTCGTATACCTCTATGTCCACCGAATCGACCTTGTCTATTGAGATGACCATATCCTCGTATACGGTGTCGGTAAGCTTCACATTGATTTTGTCGTTGTCGTCGAGGAAGAGACCCTCTCCTTCGAGAAGCTCGACCACACTGGTTATCGGACGGTTCAGCATTTTTACGCTGCTGCCGAAATCCAGAGTAACGTTGACCGAATCTCCGAGACAGCTGACTCTGTTTCCCGACGCGCCGTAAACCGGAGAGAGCAGAGAACCGCTTCTGACGAAACCGACGGGAATAAGCCCCTCAAGCATAACCGCGGCAGCAATAAGGGCCAGTATACCCATGCATACTGCCATTGCTGCGTTGAGTCTCGCAGAGGCTGCCGTTGTGAATTTTTGCGAATGCCGCCGTGCGGTGCCTGCGGCTTTATTGCGTAAATGCATAGAAGCGAAATCTCCCTGTGACTTTCGTGCCGGACGGAGATGTGTGACAAAAATCAGCCCGGCACGCTGAAAAACCTTCTCCTGTATTATACAATACCTTTCGGTAAATGTCAATACGAATCAGACCTGTTTTCTGGTCGGAGTGTTCATAACGGACTTGCTTTTTCAGTCAAGTTGTTACACCGCAAGTTTGTGGTGAGTAAGTGCGCATTTATTCCTTTTCAAGTCTTGCAAGAAGTCTTTGATAGCGCGAATTTTCACGCAATTTCTCAAAATCGTCTCCACATACAAGTTTTTTTATTCTTTCATTCAGGTGATCGAATTGTGCATTTCCC
>JAZQNC010000260.1:0-3467 GCA_045627165.1 Eubacteriales bacterium | reverse complement strand
CTTGTCACGGACACACGAATCGTCTTCCCCGCCGATGTTCCACAGTGACCAGCCGCCCTCATCGTCGGTGTTTCCGAAATCCTCGCCGTCGGGCGAATCTCCCGTATATATACTGTCATCGACGAGCGCGGGAAGAAAATCGCTGCTGAGAATTATCTCTATCGCCGTTTCGTAGGTGTAGTCAAGGAACTGGTAATCGATTTCGGAATGGAGCTTGTAGCTTACGTAGATATCCGCCGTCAGCATGATGCGCACCATGTCGACGTCGCCGCCGACATAGACGGACTGCTCTCCCGGACATTGGATAGCGGAAGGAAATTCGCTGTATTCTTTGTATCTGCCGCTCCATATGAAGTCATCCGCTCCGGAGTTTATCTCCCACAGCTCATACTCATTGAAGATGTCTCCGTCAACGTAATTGTTATGGTCACCCTTGTTGTAGAGCTCTATGTCAACGTCAAAATCCCACATCTGATCATGGATCCACCAGTCAGCTCCGTTCTGCTCGGGCATTTTGACAGCCGACATAAGCGAATCCACGTACAGCGTCGAACCGCTCGAAAGATCGCCCATGAACTGCAGATAAATACCGGCAGTCTCGGCTGTGTGGTCTTGGTTGGGCGTTTCTTTCAGACTGAACGTGCGGTAATCGGAAATGTTGAGCGTGGGGGTAAAGCCGTCCTGACGGACAGAAATATCCGTTTCGATAGTCTGAAATTTCGCGCTTATTTTTCCGTTTGAGAGGCTTGTGCCGTATGTAAGGGGCGCGTCAATCGTGTTCTGCTCCTCAATGACGGCATCGTCATATCCGTCGTAATAGAATATGGAATATACCGGCAGCAGAAAAGCGTTCAGCAGAATAATCAGTGTAAAAACGGCGTAAGCTCTTTTGGCTGTCCCTGTCATGCGATCACCTCCGCTCTGCTTTTGGAACGGGTGAATAATCCGCACACCGCTCCGACGATCACCGCAGCCGCGCCGATAATAATACAAATCTTCGCTCCGCAGAAAAAGATTGCCGCAAACGCGATTATCGAGCCGACGGCTCCGCCTGCCAGCATCGCGTTCATATCGGTGAGGTTCGTCCTTCTGATTTTGTTTACCTTGTGTGAGTTGAGCGATGCGGTGAGCGTTCTCAGTATTTCTCCCTTTCCTCCGAGAGCTCTGAGCACGCCGGCGCACATGGAAATAACCACCATGAGTCCGGCATAGCCGCTTTTTCCGCAGGTAAGAACGTAAAATATCATAGCAAAGCCTGTTCCCGCCAGCGCCTTTGAAGGTCTTGCGTACTTTCCGAACAGGCTTCCCGGTACAAGCTTAATGCCCTTTCCGGTGCCCTTCATTTTGCCCGAAATGACGCCGACGACAAAAGCGGCGCAGACCGTCTTCGCTGTCGTTCCGGCAATGACCTCCGCGGCGTTTTTCGACACTCCGCCGCCGGAATAGAGAATAAAGCACAGCACGCCGAGTATTTTCCCGCCTATATCGGAGGAGGCGAAGGCGTCTATTACTTCGATTCCCGTAGTGCTGACTCTGACATAGTTTATAAGCGTGGAGACAAGCACGAGTATGATTATTCTTATCCAGTACCGCGGGCTGACAATGCCGCGCAGAAAATCCCTTATTGTGAGTCCTATCGCCTTGAACAGGGCGGCAATAATGCCGCTGACCGGCTTGCGCTGCGGCAGAGCCGCTGACTTATCGGCGGTATACTGCCCCTGAGGTGTGCTTTTAACACTTGAAGCCATATTCATTCACCTATATTCTGCTTCCGCATGACGGACAGAATTTGTAGCCTTTCATCACTTTTGTCCCGCAGTTTGTGCAGAAAGAATAATCTCTTTCCGCCTTAACCGCATTGCCGCTGCCGCTGTCGGGTTTATCGGTCTCGAAATTTCTGTCTCCGATCATTTTATCGTCATCCTCCAGCGTCATATCTGCGCTCGGAACAAAATCCGAGTCCGAGGGGATGAAAAGACGGCGAATGCTTCGGTCATAGGTGCAGAGCAGCCCTATCTCTCCGTCGGGAAACACCACATAGAACATTTCACGGTTGGTGTTCGGAGCTTCCAGGTCTGCTATCTGCGCAATATAAGCCATTTCTTCGCTTCCGTAGGTGTCCTCGGTTTCGTCTCCGTACCAGGAATCGCACACCTTGGAAGCCTCGAATACGGCTTCGGTCAGAGTTCTGTAGCCTTCCATAAGTTTTTCTCCATTTATTTCTGTATAAGTGTCTCAAGCGGGCCGGAACATATCCGCTTAACGTATTATAGCACATATGTGCGCAATAATCAACAGCAGATAATACACAAATCCGCCCAATAAATGTTATTTGTCCTTATTTTCCGGATTTTCTTGACACCGAGCCGCCCTGTATGTATAATGTTAATGTTAAACATAAAGAGTTCAGATGCCGTATAGGGTGCAGACGATAAGCTGGCCGCCGCGCAGAGAAAGCAGGTAATGATGTGAATATGATGCCCAGTCCCGACGAAGTATACCCCATAGAGGGCTGCGACAGGGAAATATACATAAAACCCACGCTGAAAAATCCCAATATAATTGTCGGCGAGTTTTCCTATATCGCCGATTCGGATTTTGAAAGTCATGTGACCCACCACTACGAATGGAACGGAGACAGGCTTATTATCGGAAAATTCTGCCAGATAGCCGCGGGAGTGGAATTTGTCATGAACGGCGCGAATCATCAGATGAATTCTGTCTCAACCTATCCCTTTTTCACCATGAAGGGCTTTGAGGCAAAGGCTCCGGAAAGTACCGACATGCCCTATAAGGGCGATACCGTTATCGGAAACGATGTATGGATAGGTCAGAACGCCGTGATACTGCCCGGAGTGCATATAGGCGACGGAGCCATTGTCGGCGCTGACAGCGTGGTTGGCTCGGATATTCCGCCATACACTGTAGTTGTGGGTAATCCCGCAAGAGCGATACGCAGGCGTTTTGACGATGAGCTTGTCTCGCTTCTTCTTGAATGGAAATGGTGGGACAAGCCCATTGAACAGATAAAGAAGCTTGTTCCCGTACTTACAAGCGGCGATATGGAATATGTAAAAGGGACAATACTTAAGGACATAAATTACGGAAAAGACGGAAAATGAAAGAAAATGTGAAAGAAGATGAACTGAGCCGAAGGGTCTACGGCTGCCTTAAAACCATCCCCCGCGGCAAGGTCGTGACCTACGGTCAGATTGCGGAGCAGCTCGGAAATAAGAAGCTCGCAAGAGCTGTCGGAAATATCCTTCACGCAAATCCCGACCCGATCGGAAATCCCTGTTATAAAGTGGTGAACGGAAAGGGCAGGCTGGCGGATAACTTCGGAGACGGCGGTATCGAGGTGCAGCGCCGCCGTCTTGAAAACGACGGCATCGAGGTCGTGAATAATACCGTGGATCTGAAAAAATACCGCTTTGAGGGCGGTGATCAGCCTTAAAGTGACAGGGACA
>JAZQNC010000259.1:0-4537 GCA_045627165.1 Eubacteriales bacterium | reverse complement strand
GGCATAGACGGGAGTGTCCTCATCCGCACGGGCGAAATGGGTGAATATGCCGTCGCAGCAGAGCCCGGGAAGCGAGCAGACCTCGGCGATATCTTCTATCGAGCTTTCGTCGGCGCGGAAGCCGAGACGGTTCATGCCGGTATCAAGCTTGATATGGCAGTGGAGCACCTTTCCCTGCGGAACGTTTGCCGAGAGCTTTTTTGCGAATTCAAGCGAATATACGTTCTGGGTGATATCGTATTCGCATAGCTCTGGGGCGTCCTCAGGACAGGTCGCGCCCAGAATAAGTATCAGAGAATCGCCCACATAGGGACGTATCTCCTCTGCCTCGGCAAGACACGCCACCGCGAAAGCGTCGGCTCCCATGGAAAAGAGCTTTTTTGCGCACTCTATCGCGCCGTGACCATAGGCGTCTGCCTTGACCACACAGAGTACTCTCGTTCCTCCCGCCGCTTCCTTTATGCGGTTATAGTTGTGTTCCAGCGCGGGAAGGTCCACCTCCGCGTAGCTCGGATATACCATTTATATCATCTCCGTAATAAAATTACAAAATGCGCCTGTTGTTCTCGTCATTGCGATACTTTTTCTTTTCCTCTTCCTGCTCTTCCCTGACCAGCTTATACACAAAGCCGAGAAGCGCCGCCGCGGCTATTATCACGACTACCGCGATAAACTTCGCCGAGGTCACGACATTCTTTACCATATCCAGCATATACATGACCTCGCTGCGGGGTATGTCGCTCTTTGTCACCAGATCGACCTGTCTCAGCACCTCACCCTGATACAGCACGGTGACTCTGCCGACCGCGGTGCCCTTTTCGACCGGAGCCGTAAGACTGTCCTCGGTAAGCTGCCACGATATCCTTATCTCATCCTCGATAACCGTATCCTTGGGAAGGTACAGGTCTATGCCGTATTCGGGCATAAGGGCTATTGTGCTTGTGGCTGAGGAAAGACTCACCGGAAGCTCGCAGATTATCTCCGAAGCCTTTAATACCGTAATATAGGTAAAATTCGTATACGCCCAGTAAAGCAGCCTTCCCGCGTCGCGGAAGGAGTAGATATATTCGTCATCGGCGTCCGCGCCCATGATTATGCTGAGAAACTGAGAGTTGCCGTAAAAGGAGGTCGCCACAACACAGTATCCCGCCTCGGGTGTGGAACCGGCGTTCATACCGGTAACGTAGGGCGAATAATACTTGTATTCGGTATTGGTGTTTATGAAATAGTTACGGTTGAATATCTTGCGCTCACGGGATTTGTTGGTCTGGGCGAAAAGATAGTATTCCTTGTTGGCAAGCTCGGTGAAGATATTGTAGCGGTTGAGATAGACGGCTATCTTGGCGGTGTCCTCGGTGGTCGTTACCATTTCCTCATCGGGAAGACCGGTAGGATTCGTATAGAAGGTATCCTTGCAGCCCAGTGCCTCGGCTCTTTCGTTCATGAGCATTACAAACGCGCCCGAAGAACCCGCCGCCGCATAGGCAAGAGCCAGCGCCGCGTCGTTCGCGTTGCCCACGATCAGAGCGTTGAGAAGCTGCAGAACGGTGACCTCCTCGCCGTCCTGGAGGTTGATGTTGTTACCGCTGACCTGATCTATAATCGACTGATTTATGGTGATTATCTTGTTCAGATCGTTTCCCAGACAGTCAATAGCGACAGCCGCGGTCATCAGCTTGACGGTAGGACCGGGATATATTATCTCCTTCGCGTTCTTTTCGAGCAGAACTGTGCCGGAGGTAATATTGTACAGATACGCGCAGTAGGAATGGGAAAGGTCGGGAGCTTCCTCCGCGCTGACCGAAAGGGAAAACAGCGGAAGCAGCATTGATACCGCGAGCAGTATTATAATCGTTTTTTTCATCTTGTCACATTTTTTCCGCGGAACAGACTGTACGCCGCGGAGTGTCAAAGGCGTGCTTTTTTCGGCAATGCAGCCGGCGCAATGCAGTCGGCTGCTCCTACATAGTCAGTTTTTCAGGCTCTGAATCGGAGCAGGTATGCGTCCGCCGCGGGCGATGAAGTCCGCGCAGGAGGAGGGATTGACCGCCATGACCGGAGCGTAACCGAGAAGGCCGCCGAACTCCACGCTGTCTCCCGCCTTTTTGCCGAATGCCGGAATTACACGGACGGCAGTTGTCTTTGTGTTTACCACGCCGATGGAGATCTCATCGGCGATTATTCCGCAGATGACGTCTTCGGGTGTGTCGCCGGGAACGGCTATCATGTCAAGACCGACAGAGCATACAGCGGTCATGGCTTCGGGCTTTTCGATGCCGAGCCAGCCGTCGCGTGCCGCGTCTATCATGCCCGCGTCCTCGGACACGGGAATAAACGCGCCGGAAAGACCGCCCACATAGGAAGAAGCCATTGTTCCGCCCTTCTTTACAGCGTCGTTGAGAAGCGCGAGAGCCGCTGTGGTCCCGCAGCCGCCGCAGTGCTCGATTCCCATGTTTTCGAGTATGTGAGCTACCGAATCGCCTACAGCCGGAGTGGGCGCAAGCGAAAGGTCAACTATTCCGAAGGGAACGCCCAGTCTTGTGGACGCCTCGTGAGCCACAAGCTGTCCCATGCGGGTTATCTTGAAAGCGGTGCGCTTGATGGTGTCGGCAAGCTCGCCGAAGGGAACGTTTCCCGCCCTCTTTACGGCGGAGGCAACGACGCCGGGGCCGGAAACTCCCACGTTTATTACCGTTTCGGGCTCGCTTACTCCGTGGAACGCACCCGCCATAAAGGGGTTGTCCTCGGGAACATTGGCAAATACCACGAATTTCGCGCAGCCTATTGAATTGTTGTCACGGGTGAGATAAGCGGTCTGTTTTATGATCTTTCCCATCTGGGCAATGGCGTCCATGTTTATGCCCGCCTTGGTGGATGCGACGTTGACCGAGGAGCAGACATAATCAGTCTCGGAAAGAGCCTGGGGAATCGCGGCAAGGAGATTGTTGGCTCCCGCTGTCGCGCCCTTCTGCACCAGAGCGCCGAAGCCGCCGATGAAGTTGATACCGAGGTCCTTTGCGGCGCGGTCGAGGGTCTTCGCCGCCTTCACATAGCCCTCGGGGGACAGAGCTCCTCCGCATATGGAGATCGGAGTCACCGATACGCGCTTGTTCACTATCGGTATACCGTACATTTTCTCTATCTCTTCGGCTGTGGGAACGAGATGCTCGGCGCAGCGCATTATCTTGTCGTAGATCTTTCCGCAGAAAACGTCCGCGTCGTCGCTTCCGCAGTCGAGAAGCGATATGCCCATGGTTACGGTTCGTATATCGAGGTTTTCCTCGCTTATCATATTTATGGTTTCAAGAATATCGCTGACTTTTAACATGATATCATATCCTTACTTTTACGGGATTTTCGCGTTTTAAGCCCGGTTTAATTCATATCGTGTGCATCGAGTTGAAAATATCCTCGTGCATCGTATGTATCACAACGCCCTTGCGTTCGCCCGCTTCATTCATTATGTCAACAAAATCCGTAAAGTGCATATTCAAGCCGTCGATATCAACAAGCATGATCATGGCGAAATACTCCTTTAGGACGCTCTGGGATATTTCGAGTATATTTACATTGTGCTTTGCGCACTCGTTGGAAACCTCCGCGATGATACCGCAGGTATCCTTACCTGTTACTGTGATTACTGCCTTCATGGTATATTACTCCTTTTTCTTTTTTTGCATAATGCCGCGGCACAGGCTATCTTGTACATTCGACTATCAGTCTGTCAAGCGGCAGATATTCGTCTCCGCTGCGGCGTTTGAGCGAAGCGTCCGCTTCCGCGCACCGGTCAAGAAGCGACAGAAGCCTCTCCCGGTCGATGCGGCGTATCGCGTTCATCGTCTTTTTCAGCGGATAATCCTTCATTTTCAGGCGTTTGCCTATCTCGGCGAAATCGAGACCGTCGTCGTTCAGCTCATACACCATGACCATATCGGTGAATATTTTGGTTATGGTACCGAGAATAAGCTCGGGAGGCGTATGATCCTTTTTTTTGACCTCGAATATGTCCCTTGCCCGCTTGTAATTTCTGTTTACTATCGCGTCGCTGAAATCATAATCGCCGAACTCGGTATATTCAATTGTCACCAGACCTATATCATCGCGGGTAACGGTATCTCTGCCCTTTGACAGCACATACTCACACAGCTTTTCTATCTCGGAGGACAGAATATACATGGAATGTCCGCAGCGATCCACCATTTCCTTTATCAGAGCGTTATCGCAGCATACTCCGTTCGCCGCGAAGTGCTTTGCCATCCATGCCGTCAGTCCCTCGGTAAGCCGGTCATCGACTATCGTAAAGCCTTCGCTCAGACGCCTGACAAGCGGAGTGAGCTGTCCCCGGCTGTCCCTGATATCAAGCTCGCCGCTTCGGCAGCAGAGCAGGAATATCGTGTCCTCTCCCGCCGACGACGCGATCTCTTTAAGCTCGTTCAGCGCGTGTTCAAGCACGCTCTCCGGTTTGAGGGAATTGAAATCCAGGTCGTGAAGCTCCACAAGCTTCCTGTCGGTATACATGAAGTCGGAGGCCAAGCGG
>JAZQNC010000258.1:0-3686 GCA_045627165.1 Eubacteriales bacterium | reverse complement strand
CTACAGACGACGGATAGAGTCCGCGGTGATCCTTGCCTTCGCTCTCACCGTAGAGCTGCTTCCACCACTCAGCCGTCGTGGCAAGAGAGGGCTCATAAGCGGCGAAAATCTCGGTGACCTTTTCCTGCTCGTAAAGCACGTTGCGTACTGCGGCATACTTGTAGCAGTCATTATTCTCGATATTGCTGTCAGTATATGCTTCCTTGGCTGCCTTTGCGCCCGCCATCATTTCACGGATATCGCATCCGGCAACGGCTATCGGAAGAAGACCTACCGCGGTGAGTACCGAATAACGTCCGCCTATATCGTCCGGTACGGAGAACGTAGCGTAGCCCTTTTCAAGAGAAAGAGCGTAAAGCGTACTTGTCTTTGCATTGAGACCGGTCGTTGCGAAAATATGATCCTTCGCGTCCTCGCCGTACTTCTCTTCCGCAAGAGCGCGGAACATTCTGAACGCCAGAGAAGGCTCTGTGGTTCTGCCCGACTTGGAAATGATGTTGATGCAGAACTCACGGTCCTTTACGAGATCGTATATCTGCATTATCTGAGCGGAAGAAAGAGAATTGCCTATAAAATAAATATCGGGAGTATCCTTGGGAGCAAGGTTGTAGTTTTCGGATTTTACGAATTCGATCGCGGCGCGCGCACCGAGATACGATCCGCCTATACCGATCACAACAAGAGCTCCGTCCTTACCGCAGAGCTTCTTTATCTTTTCTGCGGCATTGAGGATATTCTCGAACTCGTCACGGTCATAATCATCCGGCAGGGTTCTCCATCCTACAGGAGGATATTTGGTAAGGTCAAGACCCGCTGTTCTTGCCTGCGCAAGGGCAGCCTGTTCTTCGTCAAGCGTCTTTACGGCGTTATTGACTCTCTGCTGCATGCTGTCAAGGGCAGTCTGCGCCACAGCACCGCAGAGAAAGCTTGTATTTAATTTCAGTGACATTATTTGTCCACCTTCTAACTATAGTTTTCCTGACTACATTATATTACAGGATTCGGCTTTTTGCAATAGCAAAAGAGTAAATATTTGATTAAATTGCTGAATAATCGGAGACAACAGTCCGCGAAACGAAATTATCTATAACTCCTTACAGCATAAACAGCCTGTCGTTGCCGCCGTAATCTTTCTTTACCTGTCCGCCGCCGAAGATGCCCTTTACATCTTCAGCCTGATCGTATCCGATTTCAAGGAACAACAGGGCTTCTCTGACCTGTCCGCCATCGTACAGCTCTTTTATCCTGCGGTAAAAGCTCAGTCCGTCGTCTCCGCCGTCGAGAGCTATGAGAGGTTCGGCCCGTACTTCTTCTGCCAGTGTGGGTATCACGCCGCTTCGTATGTAGGGCGGGTTTGACAGCAGGGCGGAATACGGAGGAAGCTCAAATGTGCCGTACATAATATCGTCGCAGACAAATTCGATGCGGTCCGAGACTCCGTTTATTTCCGCGTTTTCGCGCGCAATCGCAAGCGCCTCGTCGGAAATGTCTACGGCATAGGCGCGCAGGTCAGGACGATGACAGAGCACTGATACAGCTATGCATCCGCTCCCGGTACAGAGATCGACAAACAGCGAATTTTCCGGTATAAGCTTTATCGCCTGCTCAACGAGAATCTCGGTATCCGGCTGAGGGACCAGCACATCGGGAGTAACAATGTACCTTTCGTCATAGAAATACCACTCGCCCAAAATGTATGCCAGAGGCTCGTGAGAATCCAGACGGCGGTACGCATCCTCCCGCCCGGCGGGATCGGAGAATTTTTCGTCGATAAGAGATTTTTCGTGAAAGGTCATTCTATCGTGATATCCTTTGTAAAGTCTCCGATATGAGCATTCATCCCGTCAAGCGAGGATATTCTCTTTCCGTTGATAACGATATTCTCAAAGCGGATGTTTTCGGTCATATTGTCTTCGCCATAACCTTTTATGATCGACACAGGCACCGGCATTCCGTCATCAAGAGTTACATTTATGTTTCTGACAACAATGTTTGAAACTTTTCCGAATTTTTCGTCGTGGGAATACATCGTATGTGTGGAATACGCGGTGAACAGCTGTGCTTCAAAGCCTTCCTTCGGCTCGTAAACCATATCGTCGCTGTTCTGATATACCGGCGCAAGATTATAGCGTGAATACTCGATATTGAGATTTTCGTAGACAATATCGTGAACATGCGCGCGGTCGCCGTTCTGAATATCCATATTAACGTGGGCGCAATGGATAAGGTCGCAGTTTTCAAATACGACACAGCGGATCTCATCGGCACAGGTTTCGGCTCCGATTTCAAGATTGCGTCCCCAGTCGCACCACAACACACAGTTGGATACTACGATATTTTCGGTATTGGAGGTGTCAAAGCCTTTTATTCCCTTGAGTACCACAACATCGTCATAGTTGCGCAGGAAGGAAATCTCGATTACGCCTCCTCGGCAGTTGCAGAAATCAATTCCGTCGCTGTTGTATCTCCACATTCCGAGAGCTTTTACATTCGTGAATACAAGATTTTCGCAGCCGAAGCATGACGCAGTCCATTCGCAGGAATCCTTGAATATGACCCCGTCAAAAACGATATTCTTCGAGCGCACCGCTCTTACGGTCGTACCGTGACCGCGCTCGTTTTTTCCGTTGTCGAGAATACCGTATCCCATAACCTGAACGTTCTCAACGTCCTCGATGCGCAGACCTCCGTAGACCACCGAACCCGGAGCAAGGTAGATCACCGAATTCGATTTTACATTCAGAACTCCGCCGTCGATATAATGTATGCCGGGAGCGAAATACACCGTATCGTCATCATCCGGCGAAATTCCGAAATCATTTACCGGATTATAGAAAATATGAAGCGTGTGGTGATATCCCGTACATTCAAGAGTGTACTGACCGGGTTCGCGGATGGTGAAGCGTATCGTATCTCCGTCAACGTCAGCTTTTATATTCTTTGAAAGGGGACGGATCACGGTATCGGACGTGTCGAGAGAGGTCCTTACCTCAAAGCTTACAGGCTCATCCGCGTCAAAATACAGAAACGCCGCTTCCTCGGTCTGTTCTGTTGAGCGCTGGTATCCGGGCCATACGCGGTTAAAGGGAATGGCGGAACAGATACAGCCGTAGCAGTCCGCTTTTCTTCCGTTCAGCTTTACTTCGTAAAGCTCCGTTCCGAGCGATTTATCGGGTATATCATATATGTTCAGCATGGCGACAGCCTCCTGTGTTTTTTTTGTTTCTTCATCCGTTATTATATCAAATTATGATAACCTTGTCAATGATTTTTTACCTCTGACTTGCCCGTCGGACATATATCCCGCGCTTATCATCAGCCGCCCTATTTTTCATACTCCTGCATGAATAATGATAAAAATTCACTAAATATAACTTGAAATAACCGCAGATGTGGTATATAATAGCAAACTGTGAATTTATCGCATTCAGCGGGGATGTATTTATGGCGCTCAGTATTTCAAGGGAAGATATAGTATCGGATATCATTTCTGTCGTTGCAAAGCAGCTTGGTATCGAGCCCGAGGCGGACATAGCCGACAGAGCCATCGTTGACAGCCTCGGAGGGGATTCTCTCGATGTGATCGAGATACTCGTCACTCTCGAAATCAAATCCCGTCTGAGCGTGCCAGACGAAGAGATCGACAATATAAAACCCGTCAGCGACGCCGCCGATTATATTATTGC
>JAZQNC010000257.1:0-4161 GCA_045627165.1 Eubacteriales bacterium | reverse complement strand
GAATATGTGCAGCAGCTCCTTGGGATATGTCTGGGATTTCAGGCTGTTTATTATGTCGGCTATTACGATCTCCTCATTTCTTGCGCATATCATGACCGCGAATTCGTGAAGCGGCGGCACAGACGTTTTTCTTTTCTCTCTGACAAAAAGAGAAACGGGGATATAAACGAACTGATAGGCGCAGCATAATGTGAACAGTACGGTAATAATCAGGTTTATAAGGCTTAAAAACTGCATTTTATTATGACCTCCGGGAAAATATAAGCCTTAGATATTATACAGCGGCGCTCATTAAGATAAAAGCGGATAAAACCTTAAATTCCGATTAAGAACCGCCGTGAAGGTAATGCGCGTATATACCGCCAGAACCTCAGTAAATAATTATCACAGCGAAAGGATAATACCATGGACGATATGTTTCCCGCGCGCCGTCAGGCCGCGATAAGTGCAAGGCTGGCACAGGAGGTTTCGGTGGCAAGGGACCTCTACGGTGAGCTTGCGATCTTTCAGATAATCAATAATGTCAACGTTGAGGCGGCTTCGGCGCATCTTCTGTTCACCGCAAACTGGTTCGAGCATCCGCATCCCAACGGGCGCGATCTGCGCGGCGAGGCGGATTTCGCTTCCATACGCCTCGTCAACGCGCTGTACAGGTGCTATGACTGCCTGTCGGATGAGATAAAGGCGGCGCTTGAAAATTTCTTTCTCCGCCGCGATTACAGCTCTATCTACGGTTCGGAGAATCATTCCCTGATGTATCACGTCTCCCGCCTTATCGCCGCCCAGTTCTACCGCGGAAAAACCTTCGAGCAGTACGGAAAGACCGCCGAGGAGATCATTGCCGAGGATGAAGCGTATACCGATGAATTTCTGATGTACAGGGCGCGCCGCGCATGGGGCGAATTCGATTCCTGCGGCTATGCTGCGGAGATAATGCTGATACTCAATACTCTGTATGTGTATTCCGAAAATCAGCGGCTCAGGAAAAAAGCGTCCATGATGATGGACATGATACTGCTTGACATGATAGTCGATACGAAAAACGGACTTTACGGCGGAGCTCACGGGCGTATCTACGAGGGAAACGCATTGGATTCCGCTTCCGGCGGCATGTACGGTTATTATGCCTACTACTTCGGCGCGGAGGGCGGACTTCCGCAGAGCCTTGTGGGTGCGTGCATTGCCCTGATTTCCGACTATGTTCCCGCCGATATAGTGTATATGGTGGCGAAAAACCGTACATTCCCATACGAGAACCGCGAGCGCAAGCATCTTCACTGCTGCGAAGCGTGGGTCGGCGGCATACACCACAGGTATCTTGACAGGCTCGAGGGACTGTCGATAGACAAATACCTCTATCTTTCGGATGAGTATATGCTTGGTTCAATCGTTCATCAGGATGCGTATCCGGACGGCTGCGGAGGCTGGTACGCCCATCATCAGCAGCACGAATGGGAGCTTACCTTCCCCGATTCCGGAAACGGAAGGACAAAGATCTTTTCGCATCATCCGGGAAATCCGAAATACCACGATCAGCACCAGCACAATCAGTGGACGGGAGATATCGGCTGCGGCTGCGGCACACACTTCTGCACGAAGGACACCGCGATAAGTATGTACAATATCGTTAAGACCGAGCGCGAATTTACATATATCAACGCGGATATCCCTCTCGACCGTTTCGACGAAAAGCTGCTCGAAAAGAATTACATCTTTCTCCGTCACGGAAAAACATACGTCATGGTGTGGTTTTCAAACGATTACCGTTTCGTGACCGAAGGACCGACGGCGGGATTTGAAGCGGTCAGCGACGGCTGCCGTCACTGCTTTATCTGTCATGTGGAGCCTGCCGAAAGATACGGATCCATAGAAGAATTTGCCGACGCCATGAAAGCCCTTGAAATCGCCTTTGACAGCGATGACATGGCTGTCGATTTTCTCGGAATCCATGTGGATTACAGCTCAAACAGCGTTGACGGCGTGAAGAATGTCTATCCCTATGAAAAGCTGTACGAGTCTCCGTACCTCAATTCCGAATACGGAAGCGGGGTTCTTCACGTTACCGACGGCAGGAACTGCGCGGTTTACGACTTCAATTTCTGAAATCCGAATAAGCAACATAAAAACGGGGCACAGCCGCAGATGACTGTGTCCCGTATTGTGTTATACGCTGATGAAACTAATTATTGCAGAGACGGTGAGCGATATCGTCAAGGCGTCTGACTGTGTTTATCACGTCTTCGTCGGTGGTGTTGCAGTTGATCATATTCATTCTCAGAACGCGCTTTCCCTTTATCGTGGTCGTGACGATATAGGCGTAGTTTTCGTCTATTATCGCTCTTGATATCTCGCCGTTCAGCTCGTCGAGCCGCTTTTCGGACAGCCCGTCCGGAGCGAAGCGGAAGGTTATCGTTCCGCACATCGGCGGGGAGGTTATTTCCCAGCCGGGAAGCTTTTCAAGTTCCCTGCGCGCAAGCGAGCTGTAGAAGAACGGATAGTCGATCACATCGGCGATCATATCCGTTCCCATTGCCTGAATTGTGTTCCAGAGCTTTATCGCCCTTGCCGGACGGCTCATTTCAATACCCAGATCCCAGCTGTCGGTATGCTCGCTGTTGATAACGTCCTCGAGATATTCGGGATGTTCGGCAAAAACGCTGATGAGATCCTTTTTGTCTTTTGCGATAATGCAGCTGCAGCTGTAAACCTGCATAGCCCACTTGTGGGTGTCCCATGAAAGGCTGTCGGCTTTCTCCACGCCGACGGCCAGATGATTGTAGATATCCGAGAAAAGCACCGAGCCGCCGAAGGCTCCGTCAACGTGCATCCACATATCATATTTCGCGGCGATCCCGGAAATGCCCTCCAGCGGGTCTATCGAGCCGGTGTTTGTGGTACCCAGAGTTCCTATGACTAGGAAGGGTTTTCTGCCCCTTTCCATATCCGCCTTTATCGCGTCCTCAAGAAGATCGAGCCGCATTCTGAAGCTGTCGTCGGACGGGATAATGACGATATTATCGCTTCTGATACCCATGAGACGAAGTCCCTTTTTGACCGAGCTGTGTGTCTGATCGGAAAGATAAGCGGTGCCGATGGGATATTCGTCCTCGGTCAGCTTTTTTCCTCTCGCGGCAAGCATTCCGGTAAGATTTGACAGGGAACCTCCCGACGTGAATATGCCGCCACATTCTTCTCCGAATCCGGCTCGCGCGCCCATCCATTTTATCAGCTTTTCTTCGATAAGGCTGATGGGGGGCGCGGTCTCATATCCGCAGTTATTGATGTTGTATATATCGCTGAGAATCGAGCCTACTATGGAATAAGGGGAAACTCCGCTGGCAACAAAGGAAAAGAACCGGGGATGCTGAGTCAGAAGCGAGGTTTTGAATACCTTTTCCACCAGCTCGTCCGCGACTTCCTTTGGGTCTCTTCCCTTTGCCGGGATCTCCATGCGCATTATTTCGTCAAGAAGCCCGCTGTCCGGTCTGACCGTAATATTCTGGTTCCGTATATTTGTGTTTACGTCAAGGACCTCGTAAAGACGCGCCATAAGCTCTTTTATCTGCGCTTCCCCGGCTGACTGTATTTCTTTCTCGTACTGTTCGCGGTTTAACATTTTTTTCCTCAAGGCATATTCGGTCAGTGTTATTTCAGCAGCTTTTCAACTGCTCTGTCGATCGCTTCGGTAAGCTCGGCAATGGTTTTATCAATATCCGCGTCGTTGAGCCTGACGTTTTCCTTTTCGGCAAATTCGTGCAGGTCCGCATTGGCAAGCAGAAAAGCCTGTGACGCGGCGGAGCTTATCATCCTTCTGCTTCGTGTGCCGGCTTCGTTTATCATGTCGTAAAAGCGAAGACGGAACTCCATATCGTTTTCCAGCCTCTGTGACAGGTCTGCCGGCCTTTTTACCTGCTTTGAGCTGACAGGAAAAGTGAAATAGGTATCGGGATAGGGCTCGTTTTCAAGCGTGAAATGCCACCATTCTTCGGCAAGCGGTCTGAAGCCGCAGGAGGTCATGAGGTCTCTGAGCAGCTTTCTGTTGTCCGCCTGAACCTTTGATATTTCATCCCTGTTTTCCGCCCATGACAGCTTTCCGAAATAATCGAAGGTTCCTCCCACGTCGATATCCTTCTGGGTAGACATATCGAACAACGTCAGATC
>JAZQNC010000256.1:0-6113 GCA_045627165.1 Eubacteriales bacterium | reverse complement strand
GTTGCGGCTGAGAATGGGGAATATAAGACCGATCTCGCCATCGGGGAACTTTGCCTTAACATCGGCTGCGATATCGTCAACCGATGCATAGTTGCCCTGTGCGCGTCCCACAACTGCCTCTGTCACGGCAACAACGTCTCTGTCGTCAAAAACAACGCCATCGTAAGTGCCGGCAGCAAGAACGGAATCGACCACGATCTGCGCAAGATCATCTCCCTGACGAATAATAGGAGCACGGATACCGCGGACTACTGTGCCGACTGCTGTTGTTTTATTTTCACTCATGTTTTGCATCCTCCGGATTCAAAAGTATCAGGTTTGAGTTCTTTTCAAAAACAGTATAATTATAAAGCAAAGTTTTTAATTATTCAAGATTATTTCTTGAATATTTTTATGCAGGGCACTTCCCTTACTTTTCGTACAGGTGCGTCTGATAATATGAGCACATTATCTCCTCTATATCCTCGCGTTCCATTCCCATATCAAAGCCGAGATGTACTATTCCTCCCATTACCGGATTGAACGCCGCCTTTGTTATCGGATAACCGTCTCCGAGTCTTTCTCTGACATATTCGGCAAACGCATTGCACATGTGATAATTGCCGCGCCATACCGAGCCGCCCATTACGATATCCTCGGGAGGAATATCGTATTTTTTCACAAGCGTGACCGTCTGCAATCCCAGATCGCGTCCCGCACCCTCAAGAATATCGGCAGCCACCCTGTCACCATTCCATGCACTGCGGCATACGGTCATACATACAGAGGCGACGATACGGCGATAATCGCTCTGCGAATAGACCTTCCCGACAAAATCCCACAGGTTTTTGAGCTGATAATCCTCGAAGAGCTGTTCGCACATCGAGGTCTTCGGTCCGCGTCCGTCGGTCGAGAATATCATCGCGCGAAGTCCCTTTGCTCCGATATCGTAGCCGCTTCCCTCATCGCCAAAAAGCGCACCCCAGCCGCCTATTACCGAAAGACATTTTCCGTCGACTATGTTGTATACGTCGGAACCGGTCCCCGAAAGCGCAAGGATTCCTGTCTTTTTCATTATTCCCGCCGCGAGAGCTCCGTACCCCTCGCTCATACCGAAGCAGCTTCTTACACCGGCATACCGTTCAACCGAACGTATAAAAACATCCGTAGGTCCGCAGATGGTGCTGTATACGCACTCTATTTCCTTTATGTTTTTATTATCCGCAAACAGCTGATCCACGCAGTCATCCATGGTTTTCTTTACATCCTCAATGGAAGTAAAGCTCGTGTTGACCGCTTTTCCGAGGCCGAACGATACCGGGCGCAGATCTCCGCCGAATATTATGGCATGAAGCTTTGTTCCGCCGCCGTCCGCGGCAATATAGTATTTATCTGACATAACATTTCTCCGGATAAAAATACTTATTGTTGCTATTGAATTATATCATTTACTTCCGAAGAAATCAAGAGAAATTTCATTTTTTTGTCATTTTGCGGGAATCCCACTCCCGTTTGAGTATCGCATACTGCATTGTATTCTCATAGTGAGGTGTACCGTCTGGATTATTTACAAATGAAACAAATTCAATGAACATTCCCTCGCGGCGCATACCGAGCTTTTCGCAAAGATGCCGGCTGCGAAGATTATAGTCTTCCGTATAAGCGTAGATTCTTCTTGCTCCTTTTTGGCTGAAAAGGTAATCAAAGAATGCCCATGCCGCTTCATAGGCATATCCTTTACCCTGATACTCAGCATTCAGCATCCAACATGGACTGAAGGTATCACGCGGAGTATTATCATCCGCATGAGGCTCACCTGTCTCCGGATATGCTTCGATCTCGCCTATGACCTTACCGCTTTCCTTCAGAGTTATTGCAAAGTAATATTCGGTTTCGCCGATACGTTTTTTCATTTCCGCTTTTGCGTCGTCAAGCGTATTGAGTTTCATACACTCAAAGCAGTTTACCGCTGGTCTGTTGAGGTATTCAAACACGTCAGCCGCATCATTTTCCGTAAACGGACGAAGTATCAGACGTTCTGTATTTATTATCATAAGTGCCTCCCGTATAATTACAATCGTCATGCCAAAAAGAAGACAGAGCGCAAAACGGTTCTGTCTTCTCTTTGCCATACTAATGTGTTATTTCAGATAGTGGTTATTCCGTTTTCGGGATGCATCCTGTCGGCGTCAAGACCGTATTTTTTTGCCTGACGCTTCTCAAAGAACTTCATTGCCACATTTTCGAACAGAGCGTAGGAAAGCACATCCTCTTCCTGTTCGGAATATGCCTTCACCTTCTCGCGCAGAACATCAAGCTCAGGCTTGAGAGCGTCCGCGGGACGTGTGGTAATGGGCTTCTCATCACCGAGAATGAACTTGACGAATTCGGGCTTGATGGGAGCGGGACACTTTCCGTAATCGCCGTGAACCAGTCCCTTGAATTCCTTGGTCACCATCTTGTAGCGCTCGCCCATTATTACGTTGTAAACAGCCTGTGTTCCGACGATCTGTGAGGTAGGAGTTACAAGCGGAGGATATCCGGCGTCTTCGCGTACTCTCGGCACTTCCTCGAGCACCTCCTGGAGCTTATCGGATTTACCCGCCTGCTTGAGCTGTGAGATAAGATTGGAAAGCATACCGCCGGGAACCTGATACATCAGCGAATTGATGTTTACCTTCAGCACCTTGGGATCGAGCTGACCGGAGGCGAGATACTTTTCGCGCAGAGGCGTAAAGTATTTGGATACCGCGTCAAGAGCTTCGAGAGAAAGACCGGTATCATATTCGGTACCTGCGAGAGTAGCAACGATAGGCTCTGTAGGTGGCTGGCTGGTACCCATAGCCATAGGAGAAATGGCGGTGTCGATGATGTCCACGCCCGCTTCAACGGCCTTGAGAGCGGTCATCGAAGCAAGACCTGTGGTATAGTGTGTATGGAGCTCAACGGGAAGCGTGGTCTTTTCCTTTATCGCCCTGATAAGAGCGTATGCGTCATAAGGCTTGAGCAGACCGGACATATCCTTTATGCAGATGGAATCCGCGCCCATTTCCTGAAGCGTATGTGCATATTCGGCAAAGCTCTCATTGGAATGTACGGGACTTGTTGTGTAGGAAAGCGCAGCCTGAACGTGACCGCCTTCCTTTTTTGTTGCCTCTATTGCCGTGCGGAGGTTGCGGGGATCGTTGAGCGCGTCAAAGATACGGATGATATCTATGCCGTTGGCTATTGATTTCTTTACGAAATACTCAACGACGTCATCGGCGTAGTGACGGTAGCCGAGAATATTCTGTCCGCGGAAAAGCATCTGAAGCTTGGTGTTCTTTACCTTGTCGCGGATGATGCGCAGACGCTGCCAGGGGTCCTCGTCAAGGAAACGCAGGCAGGAATCAAAGGTCGCGCCTCCCCAACATTCGAGCGAGTGATATCCGACCTTATCGAGAAGTTCCAGACCTCCGAGCATTTCCTCGGTGGTCATTCGTGTCGCTATAAGAGACTGATGAGAGTCACGCAGCACGGTTTCACAGATTTTAATTTTTGACATTTGATTTACTCCAATTCAGATTACGCAAATCTTGACAGGAACACGCCTGCTGCTACGGCAGAGCCTATAACTCCTGCCACATTGGGACCCATGGCGTGCATAAGCAGGAAGTTTGCGGGGTTTTCTTTCTGACCCACTACCTGTGATACGCGGGCAGCCATAGGAACAGCGGAAACGCCGGCTGAGCCGATAAGCGGATTGATCTTTCCCTTTGTAATGAAGCACATAAGCTTTCCGAGGAGTATGCCGCCTATCGTCGAGAAGCAGAAAGCCGCAAGTCCGAGGAATACGATGGAAAGGGTCTCGAAGGAAAGGAAGGAAGCCGCGTCTGCGGTCGCGCCCACGGATATGCCGAGGAATATGGTTACGATATTGCAGAGCTCGTTCTGAGCGGTCTTGGAAAGACGATCTGTTACTCCGCATACGGTAAAGAGATTACCCAGCATAAGCGCGCCGATAAGAGGAGCGGCGTCGGGAAGGATAAGCGTAACAAGCAGCGTTACGACTATCGGGAACACCACCTTCTCAAGCTGAGACACAGGACGAAGCGTTTCCATAACTATGGAGCGTTCCTTCTTGGTGGTGAGAAGCTTCATGAAAGGAGGCTGTATGATAGGAATCAGCGCCATATAGGAGTACGCCGCGATAGCTATCGCTCCGAGAAGCTGGGGAGCAAGAATCTTTGTTACCAGAATAGCGGTAGGACCGTCAGCTCCGCCGATAATACCGATCGAAGCGGCAGCTGCCGGAGTGAAGCCTATGATAAGAGCTCCGATAAACGCGGCAAATACGCCTAACTGAGCGGCCGCGCCCATGAGAAGGCTCTTGGGGTTCGCAATAAGCGGAGAGAAATCGGTCATCGCGCCTACGCCCATGAATATGAGCGAGGGATACAGACCGGTCTTTACTCCGATATACAGTACGTCAAGAAATCCTCCATGCACGAGTATCTCGCCGTAATCCGGAGACTGCACAAGGAAATACTCCATGTGGAACATCTCCGCGCCCGGAAGATTCGCAAGAAGCATACCGAAGGAAATCGGCAGCAGAAGCAGAGGCTCGAACTTCTTAACTATCGCAAGGTAAAAGAGCAGGCCGATAATGCAGTACATTATCAGATATTTCCATCCTTCTCCCTCACTGATTGCAACAGCTACGCCCGTAGTCTGCAAAAAGTTTTTTATTGTTTCAAGCATTTCATTCTTCCTCAGTCAAGTGTGAAGAGAACGTCTCCCGAAGCTACGGCAGCGCCCTTTGCGCAGTTAACAGACGCAACCGTTCCGTCCTGCGGAGCGAATATTTCATTTTCCATCTTCATTGCTTCAAGTACGCAGAGAAGCGCGCCCTTTGTTACCTTCTGTCCCGCGCTTACTTCCACACGGAGAATATTACCGGGCATCGGAGCCGTAACCTTTACTGCTCCTGCCTTGCCTGCCGCCTTGGGAGCTGCCTTGGGTGCGGGAGCCGCAGCCTTGGGAGCCGCGGGAGCTGCAGCTGCGGGAGCCGCGTCGGCTGCCACTTCTTCAACTTCCACTTCGTATGCTGTGCCGTTTACGGTTATATTGAATTTTCTCATTTTATTTTCCCCTGTCTTTTTATTCTTGTTTATTTTCCGAGTTTTTTGTAGGAAACGACTCTGAACCCGCCCTGCGCGGTATTTCCGTACGCTTCATTTTCGGCGTCTATATATGCCGCTACAGCCGCGGTGATCGCCGCGACGATCTCGCCGTCATTGCCGTCATCTGTTTCCGTTTCGACGGTTTCGGGCTCCGAAACGGGAGCTTCCGCAGGTTCAGCTTTCTTTGCGGGACGTGCGAAGATGATTCTGAACAATTCCAGTATTCCCCAAAGAAGCGCAAGGACGGCAAATACGGTACCCAGACCGAGGATCAGTACCTGACCGCCGAGCGCAAGTCTTTCGGAAAGAGGAACAGAGGGGTCAATGGACTCTGTCATTCCGACAGCCGCGTAAAAAATCAAACTGCTGTACATAGTCTGCTCCTTAACTGCGGAAGAAGAGCATTTCCAGCGCGGCAAGAAGCTTTACACGAAGCTCCGGGCCAGCGGCTATGTCGTCAACCTCTCCGCAGCGCGCGGCTTCAACCGGAGACGCAGACGCTTCATATTCAGCCTCCGCGTTCGCCCTTTCAGCGGCAGGATCCTGCGCCGACTTAATGCGTTCGAGACAGAGAAGCTGTGCCATCGCGGAGGGAGAAAGAGGAGATATCTTCGCGTCTTCAAGTGCTATAGTATAATCAGCACCGCCGATAAGCGAAATAACTGAACCGTAAGCGTGTCCGTTTATAACGCCGACCTTGATATTGTTACCTTCCGCATAAGCGTCGGCAAGCGCGGCCGCACAGGAAGCAAGACCCTTTGCCTCATCGTTTTCGTATCCCTCGCAGTCAACAAACGTGATCAGAGAAATACCCAGACGGCTGCAGAGCTTTGCCATGCGTGCCGCTTTACCACATTCTTCAACACCCAGTTTTCCGCAGAACGCGTTATAGCCTGCGGGAATACCGTTGAACATAGCGAAACCTGTAACTACATTCTTTCCGTAATCTTCAGCAAGCTTCACCGCGCTTCC
>JAZQNC010000255.1:0-5343 GCA_045627165.1 Eubacteriales bacterium | reverse complement strand
CTATTTTATTCTTTTCCTTATCGTCTGCTTCGGCAATCTTTATCTCTTCGCCGTCTTCTTCGCTTATCTCTATGATCTCTATTTCCTTGCTCATATCAGTACCGTTTTCTGCGGCGCAGGACTGCGCGCTGCGTGAAATCCCTCTCATTATTTATATATCACATATCGAGAATGCCCGTTCCGTATATTCTGTTATAATCTTCGCTCGGTCTGCCGTCATGATACAATAGCAGCGGTCTCGGAACCGCAAGCGAGGGAGACGCGCCCTTCTTCGCCGCAGCCAATACAAGCGACGGTTCATGAAGCTCATCCTGACAGACAAATATCAGTTTTTTCGGTTCGAGCGTGTTTTTTCTCATGGCGCAGAGCAGGTCGGTGAGTCTTTCCGGACGGTAGACAACATAGAAATCCCCGCCGTGACGCAGAAGCCTGTTCGCCGCGGAACAGAAATCCTCAATTCCTCCGTTAAGCTCACGCCGCGCCATATTACGGCGGCTGTCAGCATTGTGCATACCGCTTGAGTTCATCATGAAAGGAGGATTTGAAAATACCGTATCACAGCATCCGCATATCTCACGGCACGCGCCGTTTTCCTTCGGGCTTATATCCCGCACGTCTGAGCATACCGGCGCGATAACATCGTCAAGACCGTTCAGCTTCGCGTTGCGCCCTATGATATCGGCAAACTCAGGCTGAAGCTCGACGCTGTAAATTTTTTTGTAGCTTCCTCTTGCGGCGCACAGCAGGGATATCACTCCCGTTCCCGCGCCCAGGTCGGCGGCAACGTCGCCGCTGTGCTTTTTTACGAATGAGGCAAGAAGAAGCGCGTCCGTTCCGAAGGTCAGACCGTCGCTTCTCTGTATAAGGCGGAGATCGTCGTTTATCTCAGTTATCGTTTCTTTCTCGCCGAGTAAAATATCTTCCATATAAAAAACCGAGGTCGGAGACAACAGCCCCCGACCTACCTGTCGTTTTGTTATTCGCCTATAGGAATTATTCGTCCTTTGCAGGAGCACCTACGGGACATACATCAGCGCAGGAACCGCACTCAACGCACTCGTCGCTGTTGATTACGTACTTGCCGTCCTTTTCAGCTATGCAGCTTACAGGGCATTCTTCAGCGCATGCGCCGCATGCGATGCAGTCGTCAGAAATCTTATATGCCATTGTTCTCTACCTCCGTTTTATATGATAATTGAATTATAGCACGCACTACCGCGTTTGTCAAATAAAAAATAAAATATTTACCGAAATTTCATTATTATACTGCCGCGCCTGATTATTTTTCTCAGGCTGTGACGCAGGGTTATTTCAGTCTCCATTTTGTGTACAGAATCGAGGTCTTTCCGTCATATCCGCTGTCCTCTTTAGGCGCGCGCTGATAATACAGCGTAAATATGCTTCCGTCCGCAAGCTCTACGGAAGCGGGATATCCGAGATCTCCTCCGTTTGCGCGGTCGTCGATATTGTATTCGTCCTGCCAGCTTTCGCCGCCGTCATAGCTTACGAGCGCACGCTCGCCAAAAGGAACTTCCCTCCGTCCGAAGGACATGACAAGCGCGCCGGAAGAATGTACCATGAGATGAGGAGGAGAACCGCTGATACCCGTAGGACGCGGCGTGGTCCAGGTCTTTCCTCTGTCATCCGAATAACAGGTAAATATCGTAAAGCTTCTGTACTGAGCCAGCCCTTCCGCCCGTATTGCTCCGAACAGTCTGCCGCCTGGGAGCTCGACAACGTGAGGCTCGTGCATATTGTTCTTCGCGCATCCCTCCGGTATTTCGAGCTGAGCAAGCTTTTCCCAGCTGCGCCCTCCGTCTCTGCTCGAATAAGCGGCGATCACGCCGTCTTCAAGCTCGCCGCAGGAATACATTTCCTTACCGAGATAGAGCAGCGTTCCGTCGGAAAGCAGTATCGGACCGTGAGGCGCGGACACCGGAACTCTTATGCTTTCGCTCCAGCTCATACCGCCGTCTTCGCTTAATCTGATATACGAGCCGCCCATCCTCCGCTTTTCGTCGAGAGACGCAAAGCTGTCAAGCTGCGCCCTTGCGATCGGACGCTCGACGTCTGAACAGGCGTTCATTATGTACTGCGCATAGGTCTTTTCATAGACTTCGGCGGGATGAACGAACCATGTCGCAAGCAGCTTCTTTCCTCCGAGACTGACTATTCCCGCGTCCCGGTCGTCAAGAGGAGAGTCGTTGACGATGATCGGCGCGCTCCAGGTCTTTCCATCGTCGGAGCTTATATTCATTACCGTTTTCCCGAAGGGGCATATATGCTGCATACGGTATCCCGAACAGATTGATATGAGCTTTCCGTCATCGGTGCGGCATACCGTCGGCCAGCCGTTGTAGCCATACATTCCCTCTTTGCGGTATACTATGCCGTGTTCTCTCTGAGGCGTTATCAGCATTCTTTTCACTCCTTTTTATGCGTATTTGTTTTTGATTTTCCGTACTAAATCCGTCAGGTGAAGTGTATCACCTATTTCCGTTTTTGTCAAGGGGTTGGGAAAAGTTTTGAGTCAGGCAATTGTGTGTAATGCAAAAGGGACGGCGCGGGGCCGTCCGATTTTGTGATATTTTATTGTGTTATCAGTACGCCACTTCCGCAAGCATTTTCAGTACGCGGCTTTCAACCTCGAGAATATATTTCGTCTCCTCATCGTTCTGAGCACTGGAGGAAGAATACTGCTCTGCCTTCTGAGTGAAATCCGCATATTTCTGAATAAAAGCAAGATAGTCGGTCATCATTGTAAGCGCGTTACCCGATTCGGAGTACTTTTTCATGAAATCACAGTACTCCTTCATGAAAGCTTCGTAGCTGTCCCAGAATTCCTTGTATTCGGGTCTTATGCCTGTTGAGGTCTGCTTGGGTGCTTCTGTTTCGGGAGCCTGGGTTTCGGGAGCAACCTTTGCGGGATCTTCGGTCTCTTCAGCTTTCTTCTGAGCTTCTGCAGCCTGAGCGAGAAGTTGAAGCACACGATTGTTTACTTCAAGATAGTAGTTTGTCTCGTCCTTTGTCCAGTCGCCCGACGAGCCCTTGTAGTTGTCTGCCTTTTCTGTCCATTCGCTGACCTTTGTCAGAAATTCTGTGTACTTGGTGAGCTTATCGAGAGTAATTCCGTCGCTGCAGCTCTTCATGAATTCACAGTATTCCTTTATGAAAGCCTCATAGCTGTCCCAGAATTCCTTGAAGTCGGCTCTGATTCCCGTCTTTTCCTTTGGAGCTTCGGTTTCAGGAACCTTTGTTTCAGGAGCCTTTGTTTCGGGTGCCTTTGTTTCGGGTGCCTTTGTCTCGGGGGCTTTTGTTTCTGGTGCTTTTGTTTCGGGAGCCTTTGTTTCGGGTGCTTTTGTTTCGGGCGCCTTTGTTTCAGGAGTCTTGGTTTCGCTGACAACAGGCTGCGTCTGAATTTCTTCGGAAACAGGTTCGATATCCGCAGCTTCTCTTACCATGCCGCCTTCGTCTTCGATCAGGGCTGCCGATCCGTCTATGGGAGCGTTCTCGTTTTCTTCACTTTTACTTCCGAGATTGTACAATCCGACAAGTATAAGTACTATAACGGCTATGACAAGCCACTTCTTTGAGCCTTTTTTCTTTTCGCCTTTGTTTTTACGCATAGCTGATTCTCCTTTAATAATAAGATGTGCTATTATAACACATCTTCATCAATGCGATTACCCCCATATAGGTGTCAGTTTTTGCTTTAAGTATTTGCCAGCTCGTCAAAACCGTATTCTTTAAGGAGTCTGTTCACATTTTCAATACTGTAAATTCCGGTATTTACCGCCACGATAAGCACGGCGTCGCGGCGCATTTTCGAATACAGCGGAGAGTATCCGCAGAGCTTGAGGATGTGGTTTGTCTCGTCGAGGTCGAAATGTCCCGCCAGACACAGCCTCAGCGCCATATCCCGATTCGACATTCTCTTTTCGCCCCGGAATATCTTGCCGCCGAAGCTCTGGGTAAAACCTGCATCTATATAGAGCCTCGTCTGAGTGATGCCCTTGCTTTTCAGCACTTCCTTCATGTATATGTAAAAGGGCCTTTTGTCCTGCACGAGGATGTCGGAGTTTTCGTTCAGGTACGAGCCTATTTTCTCCGGTTTCAGCGATTTGAGTATTTCATCGAGATTGTCTGTGGTTTTCTTTTCACCAGTCATTTTGACCTTCGGCTCCTCCCTGATATATCACAGGAATTTTTCCAAACAGAAAAAACAAAAAACTGTGATACGATTTTCATCATTATATCACAGTTATATTAAACGGATTAACCCCTATTTGGTGCCAGTATGTAATTTACCGAAGTTCATCTGCGGTATCGTAATATGGATTTCTGCATACTGATGCAAAAATCTATATTTGAAGATTGATATTCAAGGCACAACACCGAAAATCCACTTACATAATCAGAACAATACTACTATGCTTTTCGATCACTCACTGTCTGAATCATCTTTTACATCGCTGTTTTCGTCATCTATTCGCTGACCCTGTTCCTGTTCTGGTTCTTCCGCAGTAGTATTATATTCCGGATCATAATATATATCCGAAGATCTCTTGTACTCTCTGACACGATCAGCCATTTCACGACTGACTTTTTCAAACTCTTCTTCAAATATTATTTTCTGTTTTTTATTATGACTGTTAACAGCTATTATAATTATACCGCCTGCAACAGCGGTAACTGCAGCTCCGACTATACCGCCTATAATCGTATATTTTCCTTTTGCTATTCTGAAACCTTTTTCGAAGCCCTCACTTGTCAAAGTACGCATAAGCATTTCTGGTCCTCCACAAGCTTTGGCGAGTTTTGAAAGTTCTGCATAATTCCATACAATATTTGCCATGTACACTCACCTCTTAATAATTTTTTTGCACCGACTAAACAATCAGCGCTTGATGTCTTGACTTGACAAATATATTATATCACAAATATATGCAAAAATCGCCCACCTATTTGGTGTAAATCTCGCAGTTGGCAAAGAAGCACAAATTCATATAAGGATATGCGTATTGTGAATAAAGAATCTTTATTAGAGAGAAACGTAAACTTTCAGCACAGCTTTATAAAGCCGTTGTCTTCGAGCAGTCTGTTTACTTCATCTATTTCGTAAACACCCGTATTTATCGCCACAATAAGCACTGCATCCCGCCGCACCTTTGAGTAGAGCGGAGAATATCCGCAGAGCTTGAGGGCACGGTTCGTTTCATCAAGATTGAAATTTCCTCCGAGACATAAGCGAATAGCCATATCACGGTCAGATATGCTCTTCTCTCCTCGCAGCAGCTTGCCGCCGAAGCTCTGTGAAAATCCGGCATTTTCATAAAAAGTTAA
>JAZQNC010000254.1:0-3817 GCA_045627165.1 Eubacteriales bacterium | reverse complement strand
CAACAGTACCATCAACCGTCAGGAAGCGGCGAGAATTCTTGTAAATACCTTCAACGCCTGCACATATCTGCCTGAGCATACCTCTGCGGCTCCCGTATATAACGACAGAGAGCTTATAGACAGCTGGGCTGATGAGGGAGTATGGTATACCGCCGATTGGGGCGTTATGATCGGAGTGGGTGATAACCGTTTCGATCCCCGTTCAGGCTACACACGTGAGCAGGCAGTGCTTACCATGATAAGAATGTACAGAGTTCTGCTCAGCAACCGTCCGATATGTCTCAATATATATCCGGGAATTTCCTATACCGTAAACGGGGAAACAAAGAGGTATGATCCCTGTCTTGACTGTATGCTCTATATCGAGCTTCCGGGCGGCTGGAGTTATGATTCGGAAAGCGGATGTCTTATCGAAAACGGCATGATCCGCGCAAGGATATCCGACGCCGTGAATGAATGCGGCGATGACGTAAACGAAAACCGATATATATATACCAGCGGAGGATTCAGCGTTACTCTCAGCTTCCTTTACGATAATTACGCCAATGCCGAAAGAATAGCGGACAGCGTGATATTCGTCTGCGGCGAATCCCCGAAATTATCCGATTCTCCCTATGCGTTCCTTTATTACAACTATATGCTCGGAAGAGAAGCGTTAAGCTGGTTTGATACTGCCGTGCTGACGGAGCGTAATTCGGTTGACGCGATAACAGACGATGTGTATGATCCCTTTGAGCCTGGAGAACTGCCGGAAGGCACTTCGGCTGTTGCGGACAAAAGGATTACGGATATTGTAACACTGAAACAGTATCTCGGTAAGCTGTTCGGAAGCGGGATAGTCAATGAACTGATAGAACGCGGAATATATGTCGATGTTGACGGAAAGCTCTGCGGAAAAATTATTGAGCCGCAGCAGGGCGAAAGAACCGAAATGAAATCCTGGTCGGTAAACCGTGTCGGCGACACATACTGCATATACACGGAATACAACGTTCTCGACGGATACAGCGGAGAGATCATCGGTACAAGCGAAAGCAGATGGGTTTGTCAGATGCAGGATGACCGATGGGTATGGACCGATATAGGTTGAAATGGCGATGAAATATACGCACATTGTATGGGATTTCAACGGCACGATACTTGACGATGTGAATACGGGAATCACATCGGTTAATACCATGCTGGCTGCAAGAGGGCTGAAAACCATCGACAGCAGAGAAGCTTATTACGGGGTATTCGGTTTTCCGATAAAGGATTACTATGCCAGACTCGGCTTTGATTTTGAAAAGGAAAGCTATGACAGCCTTGCGATTGAATGGGTGGATCTGTACAACCGAAACGAATATCTCTCATCTCTGCGTGACGGCGTGAAGCAGCTGCTCGAATATTTCAAATCCGTCGGACTTAAACAGGTGGTAATATCCGCTTCTGAGCTTAATATGCTTACACGGCAGCTTCGCGGTCTCGGAGTTCTGGACTATTTTGATTCGGTCAACGGTCTTGACAATATTCACGCCAATTCAAAAACCGCGCTCGCCGAGAAATGGTATCACTCAGAAAATCCCGGAAAGGTTCTGTTTATCGGGGATACTGCACACGATTATGCGACGGCGTTAGCTGTCGGAGCCGATTGTGTGCTGGTATGCGGAGGACATCAGAGCCGTGCGGAGCTTGAAAAGTGCGGGTGTACGGTTGCCGACAGCTTTGAACAGCTCTATGATATGCTTGAAGAAAATGAATAGCAAAAGTACGGCGGTCGGCTTTGAAAAAGGCTGACCGTCTTTTTGGATAAAAACACAGAAGCCGGGCATACGGTCCGGCTTCTGATGCAGAAAATGCTGCTGTCTTATAACTTTCTTAAAGCTCTTCGCCCTTCGCGTTGAAAAGCGGAAGCTTTTCGAGGAAGATAATGTCGTCGCGGTTTGCCGCGTCGCCTTCGGCGAGTATGGCCATTTTTCCGCATACCGTGGCTCCGGCGGCCTTAACGAGAGTTTCGATCGCGTTGAGCGATTCTCCCGTTGAGATAACGTCGTCAACGAGAAGCACTCTCTTACCTCTGATCATTTCAACGTCGCTGCCATCAAGGATAAGCTCCTGCTGAGCGTCTGTGGTTATCGAGCGCACCGAAACCTTCAGAGGATCCTGCATATAAAGCTTGGCGTGCTTGCGCGCGATAACGTGCTTTGCGTCGCCGTGCTGACGCGCCATTTCATGAGCAAGCGGTATACCCTTGCATTCTGCGGTGAGGATATAGTCATAGTCGGGAGCCTTTTTCAGAAGCTCCTCGGCACATCTGGCGGTAAGCTCCTGATCGCCGAGAATAACAAATCCGGCAATGTAAAGATTTTCGTTGACGGGACAGATGGGAAGATAACGTTCCAGTCCCGCGATGGTCATTTTATATTTAAGCATAGTTATATTCTCCTGTTTTGACTTTAAGCTCTGACCTTTGCTCTGAGCTCGTCGATAAGCTTTGCGGCGTTGCCGTAGAAGAGCTTGTCGATTTCCGTGCGTCCCATACCCTTTGCGGCAACAGCGCGCTTCATGGCAAGGATTTCTTCATACATGAAGAAAGTGATTTTTTCGGCTTCCTCTGCGCTTACCTCGCGGAGATGGGGATCCTGACTGGGATCGCCGTAGAGTCCGGGGGGGACAAGATTGATATATGTGTTGTTTTCTTCTATTCTGTGCGTTCTCATACGGAGAATGGGCTCGTCGCTTCCGAACATTATACGGTCTGGACTTATGTTTTCAAGCATCTGTTCAAATACCCATTGATTGCAGTTTGCGGTGAAATCGAAATACAGATCGGGATAGCACTTGAGCTGTTCAAACGCGCTGCCTACGTCGCACTGACAGTATGCACGTCCTACATGAGCGATAACCAGACGGATGTCCGGGTATTTTTCACAGATATACTTGATCTGTTCGAGATTGACGGGATCGCGGAAACGCTTTGAGCGCGGAATATGAAGCATCATCATAAGACCGTTGCGGTTGCACATCTCAAGCATATGCGGCGGGAAAAAGTCGAGAATACGAACTTCGTTTTCGGGTATGTAGGAAGGGGAAAGGTTGAGATATCCCTTTATTCCGAGAAATCCGTTGCGGTAGATTTCGCGCTCGACCTCGTATGCGCTCTGTTCGGGATGAATGTAGTACAGAGCGGGGTATCCCGACTGCCTGACGGCCTGAGAAATATACTCGTTGCGTTCACGGCAGGTTTTTACATCTTCGATCTTTGAAGCAAAGATGAGCGGAGTTACTTCCTTTCCGGGGAAGAAAAGCTTGTAAGCTTCGGTAATATCCTCTATCGGGTTGTCTGCCGCTACAAGAGAAGGCCAGACAACCGCACGGGATTCCTCGGCGCTGCGTATCTCGGTTGTTCCTTTCCATACGTGCGTATGGATATCTATGACCTTATCGGGAAGAAAATCGCGGATTTCGGTCTCATAGATTTTTCGGTCGTTATCTGTGACGTTAAAAAGACTCATTATATTTGCTCCTTTTCGGTATTTCAAGTGATGATGATATTGATGATGATATTATAACATAAATTTCCGATTTTGCAAACAGTTTAGATGCGTTTTTTGTATAAAAATTGTTAAAGTGCCGGGTGTATCAGATCGAAAAGGATAAAATAAAAACAGACGCATATTTCAGCGTCTGAGCGTGACTCGTGTCTGTAAGCCGGGTTCTGTCATGACCGTACACGCGGATTTTGTACGGCGATGCGGCCATCTATCTCTATGTGCAATTACTGGCACACTCCTGTCGGAAGACAGTGCCACCCGCGGGATTCTGTTGGGCAGACATC
>JAZQNC010000253.1:0-5170 GCA_045627165.1 Eubacteriales bacterium | reverse complement strand
TCTTCCCGTTGGAATCGAGAACAGACGCATCAATATATTTTTCACAGTTGGCTATTCCCGCCTCTCTCGCCGCGGCAGATACGGTTATCGGATTGTCTCCAGAAATAACCTTGACGTCAACGCCCTGAGACGCAAAATATCTGAAGGTCTCGGCGGCGTTTTCGCGCACACGGTTAGCCAGCGTTATTATTGCGAGAGGAGTTACCCGTACATTGAGCTCACCGCCGCTGACGGGCAATGCGGTTATCGCAAGCACCAGAACCCGGTTTCCTTCGGAAGAGAGCTTCTCTACCCTGTCGCGGTAATCGACATACTGTTCGCGCAGAACAAATTCCGGAGCACCCAGTATATAGTTTTCTCCGCCGTCAAAGCATACTGCGCTGTATTTGTAGTTGGAGGAAAACGGCACGACAGAAGCAGCTTTGCGGCAGTCTCCCTTTTCAAAATGTCTGCGCAGGGCGAGCATTGTGTTGTTTTCCGAGGTCTGATTTGACGTATAATCGGACATCAGAGCCTCAATATCCGAAACCTCCGCAGTAAACGGGTACACTCCTGTGACTGTCATCTCGTTTTCGGTGATGGTTCCAGTCTTGTCAACGCAGAGCACGTCAACTCTCGCGAGTGTTTCGATGCAGTTCAGCTCGTGTACGAGAGTGTGACGCTGGGCAAGACGCACGACACTGACAGCCAGAGCCACACTTGTCAGCAGATACAGCCCTTCCGGTATCATTCCGATAAGCGCGGCAGAGGTTTTGACAATCGAATCACCGACTGTCATGCCCAGCTTCTGCGTCTGATTTATCAGAAGCAGTACGGCAACCGGAATTATCATTATTCCGATGACCTGAATCAGCGTTGTAAGCGCCTTCATCATGCCGACAGGCTTGCGCTTTCTGCTCTTCTTGGCGACAAGCGTAAGCTTTGAAACAAAGGATTCACGTCCTACCGCGTTCAACCGCGCACAGCATTTTCCTGACACGACGAAGCTTCCCGACAGAAGCCTGTCGCCGGGATATTTTGAGATCTCATCCGCTTCGCCCGTTATCAGCGACTCGTTTACAGCCGCTTCTCCCGCTATCACTTCCGCGTCAGCGCATATCTGATCGCCCGCCGAGAACACCGCGATATCATCGAGGACGAGGTTTTCGATATTTGTCTCGACCTCCGCGCCTTCGCGCACGACTCTTGCCTTCGGAGAACTGATAAGCTGTAGACGGTCAAGCGTATTCTTGGCCTTGAGCTCCTGCACTATTCCGATAAAAATATTCGCTATGACTATTATCAGAAAAGTAAGCTCCTTGAACGCGCCTACCGCGATAAGCGCAACGGCGAGAACAAAGAATATCAGATTGAAGTATGTAAATACGTTTGAGGCAATTATCTGTCCCACCGTTTTTGACGGAGATTCTACCGGCGTGTTTGAGTATCCATCGAGAATACGGTTCAGAACCTGCTCGTCGGTAAGTCCGGTGTTTTCGTCAACGGTTATTCTGACCGGAGGCGGAGGAAGTTCTTCCTTTTTTCTGTCTTTTTTCATGTTTTCCGTTTTTGTTTTTCTCTGAAATGTTTTGTATATGCTGTATACGCACAAATACCCCATGATAATTTCGTGTGATATTTTACCACAGATACTGAAAAAAGTCAAACTATTCTATATGAATTCAAAGGAAATAAATTTCGATTTAAGCATAATTTAATCCGCAAAAAAAGACAGACAGATATTTTTCTGCCTGTCGGGATATTATGTTTCAATCAGCCTTCGTTCCTGCGTCCGCATCTTTTTTTCGTATTGCGCCGCGGCGTATCTTCCCGTTGAAGGTCTTGGGAAGTTCATCCACAAATTCGACCACACGGGGATATTTGTAGGGAGCGGTATGTGTCTTGACATAGTTCTGAACTTCTTTGATACGTTCCTCGTTGATTTCAGTACCCTTGACCGCGACTATGGTAGCCTTTACTATCTGTCCCCTTACCTCGTCGGGAACGCCGGTCACCGCACATTCGAGAACGTATGGAAGCTCCATGATAACGCTTTCGATCTCAAATGGGCCGATACGGTATCCTGAGGATTTTATAACGTCGTCGATTCTTCCCACGAACCAGAGATAACCGTCCTCATCCTTCCATGCGAGGTCGCCGGTATGATAATATCCGTCATGCCATGCCGCATCGGTTGACGCGCGGTTGATATTGTCGGGAGTATTATCGTCATAGTATCCCAGTGCAAGTCCGCAGGGCTTGCCGTCGGTCAGTCTCACCGCAATCTCTCCGGATTCGCCTATCGCCGCTTCTTTTCCGTCGGCATTGAGAATCACTATATCGTACATGGGACTCGGCTTACCCATAGATCCCACCTTATTCTGCATACCGCAGAGATTTGCGACTGTAAGCGTTGTTTCGGTCTGACCGAAGCCCTCCATCAGGCGCACTCCAGTCGCTTCGAGAAAACGGTTATACACCTCGGGATTGAGCGCCTCTCCCGCAGTGGTTGCGTACTCGATAGAGCTCAGGTCGTACTGTGAGAGATCCTGCTTGATAAACATACGGAACATCGTTGGCGGGGCACAGAACGTGTCAATTCCGTATTTTCTGAACATGGGAAGTATATCGGCGGCGTCGAAACGGTCGAAGTCGTAAACAAATACCGCGGCTCCCGCCATAAACTGGCCGTAGCCCTTTCCCCATGCCGCCTTGCCCCAGCCGGTATCAGAAATCGTGAAATGAAGACCGTTTTCCCTGACGCAGTGCCAGTATTTTGCCGTGATGAAATGTCCCAGCGGATAGGTATGGGTATGAACTACCAGCTTCGGTTCTCCGGACGTGCCTGATGAGAAATACATCAGCATCCTGTCCTCTCCGCAGGGCGTATCCGCTCTGCGCTCGTATATCGGAGAACAGCCGATAAACTCCTCGTCGAAGAATCTCCAGCCCTCGCGCTTTTCGGCTACGACGATCATGTTTTTCAGTCCGTCATATTCCTCTGCCGCGAGCTCTATCTGATCCGCTGTCATATCATCGGGAGTCGAGATAACAGTGGTGATACCCGCTGTTTTGAAGCGGTAAACAAAGTCGTGTTTCATGAGCAGATGAGTTGCCGGAATGACCACCGCACCCAGCTTGCACAGAGCGTACAGTATCACCCAGAATTCCCAATGACGTTTGAGAGTCAGAAGCACTCTGTCGCCGCGCTTCACCCCGATACTCTCAAAATAGTTTGCCGCACGGTTGGAAAGCTCCGAAAGCTTCGCAAAAGTAAAGCGGCGTTCGTTTTTATGCTTGTCAAGGTGCAGAATGGCAAGTCTGTCGGGAGTTTCTTTTGCGATTCTGTCAATGACGTCAAATCCGAAATTGAAATGCTCGCTTCTGGAGAAGCTTATGTGACGAAGCGCGCCGTTTTCATCCTCTTCACAGCAGACGAAATCTCCGTAACGCTTCGTTACCGTTTTGTCTTCCGGATGCGCGGTAAATGCTCCGTCATATTCGGCGGCATGACCGTGAACATCAAATACTATCGCGATAAATTTACAGTCCGCGCCGCCCGTCGCGATCATTCCGTGAGGCTCGGTGCTGTTATAATAAATTGCGTCACCGGCACGAAGAATATCCTCATGCCCCGCAACGTCTACCTTCAGCTCGCCCTCGAGAATATAGTCGAACTCCTCGCCCTCGTGGGAAGCCAGATGAATGGGTCTTGTCTGCTCCGCTTCGTCGTATTTTGCCACGACGACAAAGGGCTCGGATGAGCGTCCCTTGAAATTAGCCGCCATGTGAGAATATTTGAAACCCTTGCGGCGTTCAAGCGGCATACCCTCTCCGCTGCGTACAATCGTATATGTGGAAAGCTTTGCGTTATCTCCCGATATAAGCTCGGTTATATCAACTCCCAGCGCCTTTGCACAGTTATGTACGAAGGTAAAGGAAAAATCATTCCTGCCTTCCTCGGAATCGAGGTAATATTCAACTGTGGTATTGGTCACTTCCGCCATCTCAGCCGGAGTACGCCCTACGATGAGTCGCAGCTCTTTTATGCGCGCGGCTATGGCCGCTATCTGATTTTCCATGTCTTTCTTCCCTTTTCTATCAAAAATATTCTGATGAAAAATATAATCTCAGGATTCGCCAAAAACAAAAGCCCGGCTGTATCACAAATACAACCGGGACGAGAACACAAATTCCCGCGGTACCACCCGCATTTGACGGCAGAAATCCCACCGTCCTCTTTTACGGAATCAATAAATTCCTTCGCCTTAACGCGGCAAATCGTCAGGACCTCAATTATTTCAGCCCTGCCGCTCGGGAGTGATCTGCCGTACAGATGTTCCATCCCCTCTCACCATCCGGGAATTCTCTGTGAGAACACCGCCTGCACTGCCGTCTCCGTCATCGTGTTTATCATAGTATACCACCTAATCCCGCAGTTGTCAATGTCAATAACGTGAATTTTTATGCGGTTTCTTAGCATTTTTCCTTTGTTTAATAATCAAGCAAAAAAATACGTTCAAAATATTGAATACTGTTTACTTTTTGCGCAAACTGTGGTATAGTTAGTGCATAAGCCACGGAACGAAATCTTTCTGAAAGGAAAACTGCAAATATGAAGCTCAATGTAAATTTTGACAATATCATCGGAAAAGTCAAGCCGCTGCACTCTGTCGGACAGCCCCCGATATATGGAATCGGAGACGAGCACTTTCACTATCTGACAGAGGCTCACATTCCCTATTCGCGCCAGCACGATACCGGCGGAGCCTACGGCGGCAATAAGTTTGTCGATATTCCAAACGTCTTCCGCGATTTCGACGCGGATGAAAACGATCCCGCGTCCTACGATTTCGGTTTTACCGATCTGCTCATAGGAAATCTCAAAAAGGCAGGAGTCGAGACGATATATCGTCTTGGAGTTACTATCGAGAATTATCACTACATAAAGGCATACCGCATCTTCCCGCCCAAAGATTTCGCAAAATGGGCAAGAATCTGCGAGCACGTTATCAGACATTACAACGAAGGTTGGGCAAACGGTTTTAATTACGGAATCAAATACTGGGAAATCTGGAACGAACCAGACGGCGATCCCGATCCCGCTCTCAGTCAGATGTGGAAGGGTACCCGTGAGCAGTACTTCGAGCTGTACGACGTTACCTCAAAGCATCTCAAGAACTGCTTCGGT
>JAZQNC010000252.1:0-3500 GCA_045627165.1 Eubacteriales bacterium | reverse complement strand
ATGCCCAGCTCGTGCGCCAGCCCGAACAGCTCGGCATAGTAGGGCTTGATAAATTCGCGGAAGGTCTTCGGGCTCATCATCAGCGAGCTCTGAGTTCCCAGATCGTCGGAGAACATATAGCCGTCGGGGTGGACTTCCTTCGCGCAGCGGATGAGAAGCTTCTTTTCGGTATCAAGTACGGCGCGGTGAAGCGCGTGTACCTCGTCGGGGTATTCGTAGTAGTCTGTCAGCAGATTCTGCATTCCGCGGAACTGCCATATCCTCTCGTACATCAGGCTCCAGTGCATACAGAGCGAGTAGCGGTTTTCTCTTTTCGCGTTTGCCGATACCGCCGCCGCGCCGTCGAAGATGCCGGGCGCGTCTGTGTTGGGAAGCTTTTCCAGCAGCATGGGCAGGTCGTCCCAGTCGGGAAGACAGCATCGGCTGTCGTTGCCCACCTTGCCCTGATCGGTTATCTGCGGAAGATTCCAGTTAAAGCCGTCGGGTCTCTGGCTGAAGGCTGCCGTCGGGAACTGGCAGACGTCCGTGTCCTCACGCACTGAGTCGAAGACGCGGAGCTTCTCGCCGTACTGCTCGTACAGGCCTTCTCCCCACCATTTGCAGAACGCCATGGGGACGTTTCCGCTTTCGCTCCTGAAATGTATCGTGTTTTTTACTTCGTCTCTTGTCATGTTTTTTGCCTCGTCAGCTTAATCCTGTATTTGGTTATCTCCTGAATAATTCTGTATGTATATGCCGAACCGCCGTTATCCGGGCTTTGTTCCCCGCCTGAATATCTCTGTCCGATCCCCACTGCCTCCGGGAACGCGAAGCGGATATCTGTTTCACACCTGCTTTATAATCGGACCCTTTGACTTTCCTTTTGCCGCTTCTATGACCCTTGCGGCGTTTGCGGTTATGAGGTCGAATTTTCCCTGCTCCATATATGTACGGTTGAGCAGGTAGGTTCCCACCGCGAAGCCGTACGCCCCCGCGGCGCGGAATGCCGGTATCGTCTTTTCGTCCATATTGCCCACCGCAAGCATCTTTATGTGCGCCAGCGGGGTGCTGATCATACGGAAATAGTCGGCTCCGGCGATATTCGCGGGGAAAATCTTTATATAGTCCGCGCCGGCGAGGTGTGCCGATTGTATCTCTGTGGGGGTATATGCTCCGGGAACCGAGATCATGCCCAGCCTTTTCGTTTCCGCTATCACCGACGGGTTTGCGTCCGGGGACACTGTGAAGGAAGCTCCTGCCGAAAACGCCTCGTCAACGTCTTTTTCGCTGAGAACCGTTCCCGCTCCTATGCTCATGCGCCTGTCGAAATGCTTTCGCAGAGCTTCTATCTGCGATAATGTCGCATGGCGCGGAAACATCCCCGACGTGTCGAAGGTGACTTCCATGAGGCGTATGCCGCCCTCGTACAGCGCCTCTGCCGTCGGGATAAGATATTCGTCCTCAAGACGGCGGCAGATGACGATTATCCTGCTTTCGTCCAGATATTCGCAGACATTTTCCATTTTCCCGACACCTCTCATCGTTCCTAATTACATATATACTCCTTAAATTATATCACACATATACCGCCCTGTCAAATATTTTCTTTATTTTCCTGAGGCTTGGGCTTTGTATTTACTTTTTGTCCTTGCTTTTGGCTGGGATATGTGATAAACTATCTGTCTGATGAAATTTTTCTCTTTAAGCAGGGATTGCCTGCGGCGAAGCTTTCTGCCCCACTTAAATAATTCTATCTGCCTGACACCCTATCATTCCTACTGTCGGCTTTGCCGGGTTGGAGTTGTCATGGGCTTCGCCCGACGCGCGCGCCGCAGGTGCGCAGCCCCGTTCCCGCAAATACGGTCATCACCCCCAAATATTGATATAACACCAATTGGGGGTTCAGGGGGTCGGGGGGATGGGAAATTGGCATATAGAGATGTTCAAGTGAGGCAGAGATGTCAGATAAGAGTAATCCGACGAAGCACAAATACTGAGCGAGACAGAAATAACATAAGCAGGAAACAGCAAGAAAGAAGATATACCGTTATGAAAAAAGAAACAAAAGCGGCGTTTGCCGTAATACTTGCCGGAGTGCTCTGGGGAGTAATAAATATATTCGTGCGGAAGCTCTCGGCGGGGGGACTTGAGCCGCTTCAGATATCCGCCGTGAGAATGTTCGTCTCGGCTCTTTCCTTCGCGTCCTTCCTTGCCGCCGCCGCTCCGAAAAAGCTCCGTGTCGCGCCGAGGGATCTGTGGATGTTCGTCGGAACGGGAATAGTCAGCGTGGTAATGTTCAACGTGTGCTATTTCTACACAATGATCCACTCACAGGCCTCGGTCGCAGTGGTGCTGCTCTATACCTCGCCGGTGTTCATTATGATCCTATCAGCAGTCATATACAAGGAAAAGATCACTCCCGTAAAGCTTGCCGCCCTCGCGCTTACAGTCGGCGGCTGTGTTCTTACCGCCGGACTTATCGGCGGCGAATACCGCGTCACTCCCTTTATCCTGCTCACCGGTCTCGGCGCGGGACTGTTCTACGCCCTTTATACCATTTTCGGACGCGCCGCTCTCGCAAAATATGACAGCATGACAGTCACCTGCTACACCTTCATCTTCGGAATGATCGGCGCGCTTCCTCTCGGCAATGTTCCCGAAATTGTCCGCAGCTTCGCCGCCGCTCCTTCTCTTATACTGTGGGGTATAGGTATCGGCGTTATCTGCACCGTGCTTCCCTACGTCCTGTATACCCTCGGTTTACAGAATATGGAATCCGGCAGGGCCGCCATTCTCGTAGCGGTCGAACCTCTCGTCGGAGCCGTCATCGGCATGACGTTCTTTCATGAGAGCGCCGATCTGCCCAAGCTCCTCGGCATTGCCTGCATCCTCGCCGCCATCGTCATTCTCGGACGGTCCGAGTGATACGGGCAGTCGGCAGGTTTTCCGGGAAATAAAACCGTTCGGATAATAAAACAGTGCACATCCCGATAATGTACCCTATCGGAATGTGCACGCTTTTTTTGCTCATATATGAAGGATTCCTTGAGGAAATCCCTCAGTGACTGTTACTGTTCGAGTTCCTGTACAGCCTCTACCATCTTGTCGATCGTGCGGGCGATGGATTTCTCCTTGCGGGCGGCGGTGGAAGTGAGGTCGCGGGAGTTTTTGTTGTAGAGCTCGGTCATGAAGCCGTCGCGTATTTCGGCGCAGAAGAGGGTATCGCCGAGATCGACCACGCGGTTGTCGAGAATTACGTCAAGCATCCGTATGCTTTCCTCGTCGCGG
Source organism: Eubacteriales bacterium (assembly GCA_045627165.1). GTDB lineage: Bacteria > Bacillota > Clostridia > Oscillospirales > CAG-272 > JAZQNC01. The sequence goes on along the minus strand of JAZQNC010000252.1, from coordinate 233 downwards.
GCGTATTTTCCCTTGAGGCAGATCTCGTAATAGGCGGGGCGGACGAGCTTGCCGGCGTAGTAGTTGGACATTTCCAGTACGGCGCCGATGAGGGAATACTGCTGTGTGGACATGGGAATGACGGGAGGCATGTAATAGCTGACGCGGGAATGGTAATCGCTCTGGTATTCGTCGTATTTGGGGTATACGATAACGCCGAAGTCGGGGTCCATGTCGCGGAGCTTTTCAACGTA
>JAZQNC010000251.1:0-2688 GCA_045627165.1 Eubacteriales bacterium | reverse complement strand
ATCGCGTACAGCGAATTCGGCGTGCCCGCCACTCCGTCGGTTGAAATGCTGAAAAAGATAATTCCGGAGGACGAACTGTTTCCTGTAATGAAAAGCGAAAGCTGGGTATACCATCACGCTTTCGGAGCGTGGGGAGACGAGAGGTGGCTCTGTCTCGACGTTATCCGCAAATATTTCGGCGAGCCGGAATGTATAGAAGATATCGTAAACGCGACACAGTGGATGCAGAGCGAGGGTTACAAGAATATTTTCGAGGAAGCCCGCCGTCAGTGGCCGTACTGTTCGATGGCGGTAAACTGGTGCTACAACGAGCCGTGGATCACCGCCGCAAACAATTCGCTGCTGGCATATCCCTGCGAGAAAAAGCCCGCTTACTATGCCGTTGCGGAATCACTGAGACCCGTGTTTGCTTCGGCGCGTATACCTAAATTTGACTGGCGAAGCGGTGAAACTTTCTCGGCAGAGCTCTGGCTGCTCAATGATTCCGACAATACAATCAGCGATGAGATAACGGCTTCGTCGGTTGTCGGCGGCAGAGAATATCCTCTTGCCGTCTGGAATACCGGAGAGATCATGCCGCGAACCAACAAAAAGGGCATGGATATCAGCTTTACCGTCCCCGATATTCCGGAATCGGGAGAGCTCGTTCTGACATTGAAATCGAAGAACGGATTTGACAGCTCATACCGTCTGCGCTGTATCGCTGATTGAATCAAGCCATAATAAAACCGATATGCGGGGCTTTTCGGCCCCGCGTATTAAATATCAGACTCTCTTTATTTTAATGAGCGCGCTGCTCTTGGGCTCGGGAAGTACTATCCTGATGCTCTTTTCTTTTAATTCACAGCCGGAAACGGTGAAGCTTTCGTCTGTATCGACAAATACGACGCTGTATTTTGCTTTACAATCCGCAAACTGCAGCTTTGCGGTGAATGTGTCCTCGGTGCAGTCCTCCATTCTGAAAGCGAGAACGATGCTTTCGCCGATTTCGGGATCGTCATAGGCAAAGGAAGTCCAGTTTGTTCTGTCCTCGTTATGATGCCACGGAGTAAGGAAATACATATCCTTGGTGAGCAGATGGCGAATTGATTTCCATTCGTTGAGATTGCGTCTCATAAGGTCGTAGTCAAGTTCCGGATTATGTGTGAAAGCGTCGCCGAAATTATAGATCGGAAGATAAGACGCTCTTACTACATAAACGCTGTTGCCCTTGCCTGTAGGACTGTCGAGCTGATTTGCGGTTTCCTTGATAGTAGAGCCGTGGAACGGGATCCAGCGGCAGAAGGAGGAAGTCTGGGAAAGTCTCATTGACGAAGTGGTTCTGTCGTAATCGGAACGCATGAGAGGGAAGGCGCGGCGCATGGATTCAAGATCGTTTCTTCCGCCTCCCGATGCGCAGGAGTCAACGTAAATGCATTTTCCGTTCTTTGCGCAGTAATCTATGATGCCGTCCCATAGAGCGTAGTGTCCGCATACGCACTTGTTTTCGTTTATTCCGTTTCTCGGAATACCGAATTTTTCGGATTCGGTACGGTCGAGGAAGGGCCATGCGTAGCCGGGATCGCTGTTATTGTCCTCGCGGAACATATCCACTCCGTTTTCGCCCATCATTTTGGTTATGCGTCCGAGAGTCCACGCAAGACAGTCGGGATTTCCGAGATTGTTGGTCTTTACTCTGCCTTCACCTATGCCCCATTCAGGATTATACCCGTAATTTTCGGCAAGAGCCTCCACATCTGTGACTCTTTCGGGTTCAAACCATGTTACGACCTTCATGCCGAGCCTGTGGCACGCTTCGTTGGATTCGAGGAAGGTCTCACCCGGCCATTTGTCGCGGTCAAGCTCCCATGAACCTACAGTACCCCACCAGTCTGTTTCCACGGTTTTTCCGAAAGCGTCATAATACCAGCCCGCGTCGAACCATCTGAAATCCGAAAGCACGTCTTCCGCGATAATCCTGTCAAGAGTAGGCTTCCATGTGAAGTAACGCTCGGAAATGGAACCGTCGGAATTGGGCAGTCCGGTATCTCCCGACCAGCCGGTGGTGGAGAAGGGCTTGAGCATATTTCCGTCAAGATCGGCTTTGGGGAGGTTGTACTTCATATACCATTCGCGCCAGAGATTTGTCGCGTCGTCGTAATTTCTCGTGCTGTAATCCATGAGAACCACAAGAGCCGTTCTGATTTTTTCGTGCGGAAGGAGGGCGCAGTTCAGTCCCACGCAGTTCAGTGCGCGGAAGTTGACCGAATCGCCGTCATATTCAAAGCTTCCGTCCCATGTACCTGCCCAGCCGAGGGCGATAAGCGTACCTCCGTCGCCGTGTACCAGATCGAAATACGGGAATACGATATGTGTGGCACGTCCGCCGAGGGACTGAAAATGAACGTTTTCCGCCGTGAGGTCCTTTTCATAGGCTGCGTAAAAATTATCGTGATCGCCGAGGCAGCTGCGCAGTACCGGATTATCTCCCGCAAAAGAATAATCAATACAGTACAGCTCGCTTACAGCATAGCTCGTTTTTGTATCGGAAATGTTCTCAAGCCATACGGTGTACTCGTTCTCGCCGAATTCATTGTTGTGACGGCATATCGCACTGAGTCTGATACAGTCATCGAGCATTGCCTCATAGCTTATCTCCGTATAAGCTTTACATTCCGTAACTTCGCGGCGCACGTCAAGACCGGTAAA
>JAZQNC010000250.1:0-4539 GCA_045627165.1 Eubacteriales bacterium | reverse complement strand
GGTTCCCTTCTCCGTGGTCATTCCCCCTCCGAACGTTACAGGACAGCTTCACATGGGCCATGCTCTCAACAACACCATGCAGGATATCATCGTCCGCACAAAGCGTATGCAGGGCTTCAACACCCTCTGGGTCCCCGGCTGCGACCATGCGGGTATCGCAACGCAGATCAAGGTAGAGGCAGAGCTCCGCAAGGACGGCCTCACCCGCTATGACCTGGGACGCGACGCCTTCATCGACCGGGTATGGGAATGGAAGGCAAAGTACGGCGGAAGAATAGTCGAACAGCTCAAGAAGCTGGGTTCCTCCTGCGACTGGGATCACGAGGCCTTCACCATGAGCGAAAGCCTTTCCAAGGCTGTCCGCAAGACCTTTGTTTCGCTTTACAACAAGGGACTCATCTACCGCGGTCTGCGCATAATCAACTGGTGTCCCTCCTGCTCCACGGCCATCTCCGACGCGGAGGTGGAATTCAAGGAGCTTGAAGGCGCGCTCTGGCATATCCGCTACGACGTAAAGGATTCGGACGAATCGCTTATCGTCGCCACCACACGTCCCGAAACGATGCTGGGCGATACCGGCGTTGCAGTAAACCCCAACGACGAGCGTTACACACACCTCATCGGCAAGACTCTTATTCTCCCTCTCGTAGGCCGTGAGATACCCGTATTCGCCGATGAATACGTCGAGACCGGATTCGGTACCGGCTGCGTAAAGGTCACTCCCGGTCACGACCCCAACGACTTTGAAATGGGTCAGCGCCACAATCTCGAAGTGATCAATATACTCAATCCCGACGGCACTCTCAACGAAAACTGCGGAAAGTTCACCGGCATGGACCGCAATGACGCCCGCAAGGCTGTTGTAGAGGAGCTGAAGGAGCAGGGTTATCTGGTAAAGATAGAAAAGTACTCCCACAACGTAGGCCACTGCTACCGCTGCGGAAGCGTTCTCGAGCCTGTGGCATTCAAGCCCCAGTGGTTCGTAAAGATGAAGCCCCTTGCCGAGCCCGCGATCAAGGTCGTAAAGGACGGCGAGGTTCGCTACATTCCCGACCGCTTCTCCAAGAACTATCTCAACTGGATGGAAAACATCCACGACTGGTGCATATCCCGTCAGCTCTGGTGGGGTCACCGTATTCCCGCCTTCTACTGCGCCGACTGCGGCGAGATGGTGGTCTCCGAGGAAGACGTTACCGTCTGCCCGAAGTGCGGCTCCCACAACATGAGTCAGGATGAGGACGTGCTCGACACATGGTTCTCCTCCGCGCTCTGGCCATTCTCCACTCTCGGCTGGCCCGAAAAGACGGAGGATCTGAGATACTTCTATCCTACCAGCGTTCTCGTTACCGCCTACGATATCATCACCTTCTGGGTATCAAAGATGATCTTCATGGGCATAGAAAATATGGAACAAATTCCTTTCCCGGACGTCTTTATACATGGTCTCGTCCGTGACGCGCAGGGACGCAAAATGTCCAAGTCTCTGGGCAACGGCATCGATCCCCTTGAGATCATCGACAAGTACGGCGCCGACGCTCTCAGATTTGCCCTTGCGACGGGCAACTCCCCCGGAAACGATATGCGTTTCTCGGATGAGAAGATCGAGAGCGCGAGAAACTTCAACAACAAGATATGGAACGCGGCGAGATTCGTTCTTATGAACCTCGACATAGACACCATCGCACTTCCCGCCCGTGACGACCTCAAGGCGGAGGACAAGTGGATACTCTCGCTTTACAACGATCTTGTGGGCGAAGTTACCGACAATATCGCCAACTATGAGATAGGCGTTGCCCTTTCCAAGCTCTACGATTTCTTCTGGGATATCTTCTGCGACTGGTACATCGAGCTTTCAAAGCCCCGCCTCAACGCCGGCGACAAAAACGCCCAGAACGTCATCGCCTACGTTCTTTCCAATTCTCTCCGTCTGCTCCATCCCTTCCTCCCCTTCATCACGGAGGAAATATGGCAGTCGCTGCCCAGACAGGCTGACGAGGGCGATTCCCTTATGATAGCTCCCTGGCCGGTCAGAAGCGACGCTCTCGCCTTCCCCGAGGCTGAGGATATAATGAACGGCGTTACCGACGCTATCCGCGCCATCCGCAACCGCCGTACCGAGATGAACGTGCCTCCGTCCCGCAAGGCAAAGCTCATCATAATCACCGAGAGAAAGGAAATTTTCTCCGATGAGACAGCGCCCCACTTCCTGCGTCTGGCTTCCGCTTCGGAGCTTGATTTCGTAAGCGAATACCACGACGATACAGCCGTTCAGATAGTCCTCAATACCGCCACCATCTATATTCCTCTCGCCGACATAGTAGACCTCGACAAGGAAAGAGAGCGTCTCGGCAAGGAAAAGACGGCCACAGAGGGTGAAATAGTACGCCTTGAAAAGAAGCTCTCCAACGAAGGCTTCATCGCAAAGGCTCCCGCGGCTGTGGTTGAGGGCGAAAAGGCAAAGCTGCAGAAGTACCGCGATACTCTCGCCGGTATCGAAGCGGCTCTGGCTAAGCTCTGATACAGTACCGGAGCATGTGTTCTCCCGATCGGGGCAGTCAGCTGTAGAAAAATAAAATAAAACGCGCATCCCGTATATTCCGGTATTCGGGATGCGCATGATCATATTTATATACACCATAACCCTTTTATGAAAACGGAGGACAATATGAAAAACGGTACAAAAAGACTTACGGCGTTATTTTTCACGGCAGCGGTACTGCTGACGGCTCTTTCCGGCTGCTCGTCAAACGGCAGCAGAAAAAGCGATACGGCAGACGTCGAGGCAATGACGTCGGAAGTCTATTACAACGGCAAATACGACTACGGCTATGATGACGGCATATACAAGGCCGCGGAAGAGGAGAGCTATTACGAGTACGAGAAGACCTCGTCAGACTCTCCGCAGCAGGCGGCCGATACCCGCAAGATAATCCGCACCATGCAGCTCACCGCCGAGACTCTTGATTTCGACGCCTCGGTGAAGCAGATACAGGCGGCGGTCAGCGGTCTGGGCGGATATGTCGAAAGCTCAAACGTATCGGGCAACAACCTGCTCACCAAAGGCGGACACAGATACGCGAGCTTCACTCTGCGTATTCCGGCGGCAAAGCTGGACGAGTTCGTTTCCACTCTGGGCGACGGAATAAACATCGTATCTAAATATGAGAATTCCCAGGACATCACAGACACCTATTACGACGCCGCGGCAAGGCTGAAATCTCTCGAAACGCAGGAGGAGAGACTCCTTTCCATGCTTGAGGGCGCGACCGAGCTTCAATATATGCTGGAGCTTGAGGATCACCTCGCAAACGTGCGCTATCAGATAGAGAGCTATTATTCCACTCTCCAGCGCTACGACAGTCAGGTCTCCATGGCAACGCTGAATATCAGCCTTGAAGAGGTCATAGAGTACAAGCCCACAGTCACCGCGCCCAAGACCTTCGGCGAGCGCATATCCACCGCTTTCAGAAATTCATGGGCTGATTTCGCCGACGGCTGGCAGGATTTCTCGGTAGATTTCGTATACGCGATCCCCACTCTCCTTATCTGGGCGGTCATAATCTTCGTCATCGTGCTTATCGTCCGCGGAATAATAAAAAAGAACAGGGCAAAGAAGGCGCGGAAGGAAGCTGCCATCGCAGCATATCAGGCGTCTCTGAGCGCAAACAGCAATAACGCCGACAACAGCGGCACAAAGAAATAATCATGATACTGAATACAGATAAGCTCACAAAGGAATTCGTCTTTGACTTCAAGGACGCTCCCACCCCATCCTGTCACGCCTCTACGATAGTGCGCCTCCCGGACGGCACTCTCGTGTCCGCATGGTTCGGCGGCACGAACGAGAGCAATCCCGACGTGAGGATATGGTGCTCACGCAGAGAAAAGGACGCGGAAGGCTGGTCGAAACCCATCCGCATTACCGGAATCGAGGGCGTTGCCCACTGGAATCCGGTGCTATACGTCAACGATGAAAAAAACATACGCATATACTTCAAGGTGGGCGCAAGCATCGACCCGTGGCAGACCTACACCGCGCTTTCCACCGACGGCGCGAGAAGCTTTTCGGCTCCCGTCGAGCTTGTACCGGGAGATTTCGGCGGCAGAGGTCCGGTAAAGAACAAGCCGGTAAAGCTCGACGACGGCACTCTGCTCTGTCCCGCCTCCCTTGAGGACGATAACGGCTGGACGGCGTGGATAGACCGCTTCGAAGCGGGACGCGACACCCCCTCATTCCCCGCAGAGCCCATGATAAAAATCCCACAGCCGGAGGGAGCGTGGCTCATTCAGCCTACAGTATGGCAGGACAGCGAAAACAACGTCCACTGCCTCATGCGCTCGAAACAGGGAAAGATATACCGAAGCGATTCCTGCGACAGAGGCATGAGCTGGTGCGAGGCATATCCGACAGAGGTGCCCAACAACTGCAGCGGACTTGACCTGACCGCGCTTCCCGACGGAAAGCTCGTGCTTGCGTGCAATCCCGTCACCCACGGCAGAACTCCGCTTTCCCTTCTCGTGTCGGAGGACAACGGAATC
>JAZQNC010000249.1:0-6133 GCA_045627165.1 Eubacteriales bacterium | reverse complement strand
CACTTCAAGCTCTTCACCGAGAGTTCCGAACTTGATATCATCATCATACGAATAAATATATGACGTGGCAAGTCCTTTGCCGATCTGTACATATCCGTCGGGATCGTAATCGGGGTCGGATTCCATCCAGTCATTAACATGCTTGTAATCGATAAGCTCGACCTTTCCGTTATTGAGAACGACCTCGGATATAAGCTGATCTCCCATGTGCGCCCAATCGAAATACAGCTTTCCGTTGTCTTCACAGAACCAGCCGTGACCGCTTCCGATATCGTCTATAAGCTCTGCCTTGTCCTTTTCAAAGGAATATCTGTATATCATAAACAACGCGGGAACAAGAAATCCGTTTGTAGCTGACAGAGAATATTTTTATCCCTCTCCGCTCAGCACTGAAAGAATGAACGAGGCCGCGGGTTATCTCGTCGGAGAGCATGACTTCTCCGCTTTCTGCGCAGCCGGTTCTTCTGTCAGCGACACGGTCCGCACGATCTATTACTGCCGCGCCGAACGCAGCGGGGATAAGGTAAGCATCCGTATATGCGGAAACGGATTTCTTTACAATATGGTCCGTATAATCACAGGCACGCTTATTTACGTTTCCGAAGGGAGGATTGCTCCCGGTGATATCGGCGGTATAATTCTCTCACGTGACAGACACCGTGCGGGATTTACAGCCCCCGCTCACGGCCTCTATCTGAACAATGTAAGTTATAACAAAGATGAACAATTCTGTAAATAGTACAAGTTTATCATCAGAATATTCTTCACAGCCGCGCTTTGTTCCGGATGAAAAGCTGCTGAAGCTGTCTAGACAGTTCAGAACGGCAAAATTCGTCACTATCGTTTTTCTTGTCGTATTCGTGGTTGGTATGCTGCTGTCGAACCGCGATCAGCTTTCCGTGGAGAATATCCGTTATCTGCTGCGATATCTCGACGCTGATTCAAACGTTTACAGCTATACGACCGAATACAAAACAATATCCTACAACGCGGACCCCGAAATGGCGTTCGGGATATATCGGGGGGATTTCGTCGTTGCCGACAGCGAAAGCGTGAATATTTACGCCTCGTCGGGAAGCAATGTTCTCTCTACGGTCTCATATATGTCCAATCCTGTAATATTGCCGACCTCCGGTTATCTGATGGTCTACGACCTCGGCGGCAACACCTACAGCATATTCAACACCTTCGCGGCGGTTCACTCCGATGCTCTTGATTATCCTGTCACGGGCGCGGTATACAGCGAAAGCGGACGCTATGCGATGGTCACAAAAACCGCGGAATACCGCAGCGCCGTTTTTGTGTACGACAGCGATTACAAGCTCATTTCCCGCATCCTCAAGGATAAAAACAAGCTGGTCATGGATGTTGATATGACTGACGACGGTAGCGATCTGCTCGTCACTACGGCGGTATGTACGCAGGACGGAGATTTCAACGCCGAGATCATCGTCAACGAGGTAAATTCGGATATTGTCAAAACGCAGATAAGGCTGAATGATATTTTTCCGATCGAGGGAAAATACAATTCGGACGGCTTTTATGTGGTCTGCGACAGCGCGATGCTGTTTTATACAACGGACGGAACTTTCCGCGGACGTTTTTCCTACGGAGACAATGTGCCGATTTCCTGTGTCATGACCGATGATTACGCTTTCCTTGTATTTTCTGACGGAGTGGTCGGAGACAGTCACAGCGTTTGCGTTTTTGATACCTCCGGAAATCAGGTCGGACACAAGACCTTCTCCGGACAGTTTGTCAAGCTGCTCTACAGCAACGGAAATATTTTTATTCTTACAGACAGCAGTATCATACGGACGGAGCTTTCCACAACGCGAACCTCATACTATGAACCCAACGGCAACTGCGTCGATCTGACGCTGGCACGGGACGACACACTGTACCTCTGCTATGCGGGTTATGCCGCCGCCATTGATATCGAAGGTGTGCTCGGTTTTGACCCATCCGAGCCTTACGAGGGAAACACATACTTCAAGGACGCCGAAAAGATGCCTGCCGAGACTCAGCCATTCGTCTGGACTCCGGCTACCGAAACCGAGGAAGCCGAAACCTCTGAAAGTGAATAAGCACCGGGTAATTACTTATCTGTTCCTGTGTAACTCTCATCCGATATAACAAACATTGACTGACAGGTACGATTTTATGCTTGCTGACGTAATCATAATAATTACAATACTGACAGCCGCTATATGCGGACTGAAAAACGGCTTCATCCGCTCCGTTATGGGGATAGTATCTTTCTTCTGTTCCCTTATCGCGGCATGGATGTTCTATCCGCTTTTGTCGGAATACTATAACGGATTTTTTGTCGGATACTATTCCAGAAACGTTGCCGACTCGCTGAACGAGATCATCACCGACGGTCTCCGTCTCGATCTGTCCACGCTGTTTGCCGAAAAGCCTGCCGCTTTTACCGAGATAACAAACCGTTTTCATGTTGATATAGAACAGCTCGAAAACAGCTATTACGGATTTCTTGACAGCAATGTCGCGGACATCACCGCAAGCGTATCACAGGCCATTGTTTCAAAGGTCAGCGCGGCTCTCGCCGACATTCTCGCCTTTCTTTCCATATTTGTCGGAGTATTCATCGTACTTAAAATCGCGGCGTTTATTCTTGACCTTATATTCAAGCTGCCCGCGCTCAGCGCACTGAACCGTTTCGGGGGACTTGTCTTTGGTCTGATCAGCGGATGTTTTTACGCTCTGCTTCTCTCGCAGATACTGATCCAGCTTTCTCCGCTTCTTCCCGCGGTTCAGCCGACTCTGTTCAGAACGGCTCCCGCCGATTCCTCGCTTATCGTAAATGCTCTGCAGAATCTCGGCATATACGATTACCCCGTACTGTCTCAGCTGGGCAGTATGTTCGGACTGTGAATAACAGCCGTATTAACAAATACAACCAGATTATTGATATCTACACAAAAGGAAAATAAACCATGCAGTTATGTTCTAAATGTAAAAAGCGTCCCGCCGTGGTATTCATCACCAAGGTCGAAGCCGGCGTTACGACAAATGAAGGACTTTGCCTCAAATGCGCCAAGGAACTCGGAATAAAGCCTATCGACAAGATGATGGAACAGATGGGCATATCCGAGGAAGATCTTGACAACGTAAGCGCGGAGCTGGAAAATATGCTCCCCATGATGGGCAATGGCGAAAATGAGGACGGCGATGATGAAATTGATATTCCGTCCGAAGCGGGAGATGAAGAAGAAGGTCAGGCTCCTGCCGTAGATTTCCGCAAGCTCTTCGGCGGTATGTTCGCAAAGCCTCCGATGATGTCAAATAACGCAAATCAGGAAGCCGACGCCGAAAGCTCCGGCAATACCGATTCCGCAAAAAACGCGAGACGCGAAGCATACGAAAACAATAAAAAAAGAAACAGCAAGCGCAAATTCCTCGATATGTACTGCTCCGATCTGACAAAGAAGGCACGCGACGGCAAGCTTGATCGAATCATCGGACGCGAACGCGAGCTTGAACGCACGATGCAGATTCTCTGCCGCCGTCAGAAGAACAATCCATGTCTGATAGGCGAGCCCGGAGTGGGTAAGACTGCTCTCGCGGAAGCTCTTGCGCAGCGCATCGTCAACGGCGACGTTCCGTATAAGCTCTCCGACAAGGAAGTGCATCTCGTTGATATGACCGCTCTCGTTGCCGGCACACAGTTCCGCGGTCAGTTCGAGGCGCGCATCAAGAGTCTTATTGAATCGGTCAAGGAGCTTGGAAACATTATCCTTGTCATCGACGAGATTCATATGCTCGTGGGCGCGGGCAATGCCGAAGGTTCAATGAACGCCGCGAACATACTCAAGCCCGCGCTTTCAAAGGGTGAAATCCAGGTCATAGGCGCGACCACGCTTACCGAATACAGAAAATATATCGAAAAGGATTCCGCGCTTGAACGCCGCTTCCAGCCTATCGTGATCGAAGAGCCTTCGATTGCCGAGAGCTGTGAGATCCTCATGGGAATAAAGCAGTATTACGAAAAATTCCACGGTATAAAAATCCCGGACGACACGGTAAAACGCGCCGTGACGCTTTCCGAGCGTTATATCACCGACCGTTTCCTTCCCGATAAGGCTATCGACCTTATCGACGAAGCGTCGGCATACCTTGCTCTCAATTCCCCCTGCATCAACCGTGTTGGAGAGCTGAAAAAATCCCTTGATACGATAGGCGAACAGCGCAGACAGCTCGAAGCAGAAGCCAACGCGGAAACAAACGTAAACGACGCTTACGAAAAGCTTGCGTCTCTCAAGGTAAAGGAACTGAAAGAGACCGAGCTGTATAACGCGGCGAAGTCTGAATGTGAAAAGGTTGTGCTTACTACTGCTGATCTTGCCAAGGTCATAGAAATCTGGACCGGTATCCCCGCATCGAGCATAACCGAGCACGAATTCGCCCGTATCGAAAAGCTTGCCGACAGATTAAAAGAACACATTGTCGGTCAGGACGAGGCTGTCGAAGCGGTCGTCAGAGCAATCAAGCGCAGCCGCGCCGGAATCTCCTACAAGCGCAAACCCGTTTCATTTATTTTCGCCGGACCTACCGGCGTAGGTAAAACCGAGCTGGTAAAAACTCTTGCCGCCGATATGTTCGATACGCCGGAATCACTTATCCGTCTCGATATGTCTGAATTCATGGAGAAATACTCGGTATCCAGAATCATCGGATCTCCTCCCGGTTATGTGGGTTACGATGACGCGGGACAGCTTACCGAAAAAATACGCCGCAAGCCCTACACCGTCGTTCTGTTTGACGAGATCGAGAAGGCTCATCCCGACGTTATGAATATCCTTCTCCAGATCCTGGATGACGGACGCATCACCGACGCTCACGGCACTGTGGTCAATTTTGAAAACACCATTATCATCATGACCACAAACGCCGGTTCAAACACCACCACAGGTCTGGCAGGATTCGGAGAGAGTATGCAGCAGGCCGTTGAAGACCGCACGATGAAGGCGCTTTCCGAATTTCTCCGTCCGGAATTCATCAATCGTGTTGACGAGATCATCACCTTCAATTCGCTCAACGAGGAAAACTTCAAATCCATTGCCGCCATCATGACCGGCGAGCTTTGCAAGATCATGGCCGAGAAGGATATCACCGTTACCTTCTCCGACGAGGCGCTTGAGTATATCGCCGCAAAATCCTTCTCGCGCAAATTCGGCGCCCGCAATATGCGCCGCTTTATTCAGACCGAAGTCGAGGATGTTATCGCCAACCGCATTATAGGCGGCTACGGAGAAAAGCTCTCCGCCATTTCGGTCACGTCCGACGGCGAAAAGCTCGATTTCGAATATTCCACAAACAACTGACGATCACATCTGATACTCTTCCACACAAAAATGACCGAGAAATGGTACAATATTCCGGCTTCGGAGCTGGAAAACAAACTTAGCACCTCATATGCTTCCGGTCTTTCTCAGGGTGAAGCGTCTGCGAGGCTTCGCCGATACGGTAAAAATGATATTTATCAGCTTCCCCAGGAGCATATCGGGTCTTACATAAAGAAGCTCTTTACCGATCTGACAACCATACTCCTCATCGTCACCGCCATGCTTGCGGCTCTGTTCAACCACGATACGGCGGCGCTGATCATGATAGGTCTGGTAGTGCTGAATTTCGTGTGGGTGCTTGTCTCCTATTATCTCGCGCGAAAGATTTTCCGCGACATGGGATACAGTGCTCTGCCCGACGCCAGAGTCATCAGACAGGGAACGGTACGCATAGTAAATCAATCTCTGCTCGTACCGGGCGACATAATCTTTATCGGCGCGGGAGATATAATTCCCGCCGACGCCCGGCTTATCGAAAGCGACAGCCTGACCGTACTCGAAACAAAGCTGACCGGAGAAAAGCATTCCGCAGAGAAAAACGCCGTTTTTCTTCCCCATGGCGATATGCCTCTCGCCGGTCGAAGAAATATGGTATATGCCGGTTCCATAGTGACCAACGGCACCGCACGCGCGGTAGTCTGCGATACCGGAAACGCTACTCTGATCTGCGCCCTCGAAAAGAACAAAACCGACGCTTTACAGGAAAAACTTACCATAATCGACACGCTCGGCACAAACTGCAGGAAAACCGGCACCGCCATGCT
>JAZQNC010000248.1:0-2387 GCA_045627165.1 Eubacteriales bacterium | reverse complement strand
ATTCAGAGGTACTTACCCTTATGGAAATGTACCCCGAATATACCTTTATTCAGTCCTCCGCGCTTCACCTTGACTGGATGAAGCAGTATTACCCCGATATCTTCGAGGGAATAAAGCAGAGAGTCGCAGAGGGAAGATATGAGCCCAACGGCGGCGTATGGGTGGAATGTGACTGCAACGTTACCGGCGGCGAGGCAATGGTGCGTCAGTTCCTCTACGGTCAGCGCTACACCCAGAAGGAGCTGGGCTACCGTTCCGACGCTTTCTGGCTTCCCGATACCTTCGGCTATAACGGCGCCATCCCCCAGATAATGAAGGGCGCGGGCGTTAAGTATTTCTATACTACCAAAATGAGCTGGGCTGACCTTAACCAGTTCCCCGCTGACACCTTTATATGGCGCGGCATAGACGGCACAGAGGTCCTCACTCACCTTAACCGTATGCACCTGATACCCGACGTTCCTACCATAAACGAGGCGGTGAACGGGATACGCGACAAGCTTTCCGAGGATAAGCGTCTCGCCGCATACGGCTACGGCGACGGCGGCGGAGGACCCACCTACGGTCAGCTGGAATATCTCTCCCGCGTAAAGGATCTTCCCGGTATGCCAGAGGTACATCCGGTAACGGCTTCCTCTTTCATGAAGGAGCTTGAAGCGGATATCGACAAACTTCCGCTCTTTGACGGGGAGCTTTATCTGGAATTCCACCGCGGTACTCTGACCACAATGCACGAGGTAAAGCGCAACAACCGCAAGACCGAGCTTGCCTTCTACGATATGGAGCTTTTCAACGTCCTTTCCGGCAAGCCGAAAGACGCGCGCCACGACGAGCTTTATAAGATTCTTCTGAAGAATCAGTTCCACGATATCCTTCCCGGCACCTGCATCCCGAAGGTTTATGAGATCGCGATCCCCGAAATGTACGGCGTACAGGCAGACGCAAAGGAAGTGACCGATGGATTTATCGACGGCATGACGCAGAAGGACGACGGCACGCTTTCCTTCTACAACCCGCTGTCCTTTGACCGCGACGACGTAATAACCGCCGACGGAGCGTTTGCGCTCGAAAATACAAAGACTCAGACCTACACTGACGCAGACGGCAATGAAAAGACTGCCGTTGCGCTGAATATTCCGGCAATGGAATCTGTCACGGCAAAGAAGACAGCGATGTCTGACACGGCAAGCGCGTTCAGCTTTGACGGCTGCACTCTCGAAACTCCCATCTACTCCGTAAAGTTCGATGAATCCGGATATATTTCCTCTCTTATCGACAAGCGCGTATGCGGCGGGCGCCAGGTATGCCGCGCAGGTGCGGCTCCTCTCGGAACGCTGTGGTTCGGCGAGGACGCTTCCAGCTCCTACGACAACTGGGAAGTGGAGTCCGATATCTTCCGCAAGCTCAATCCGATCACAGAGCTCTGCTCGAAAGAGTGTGTTTCCGACGGCGCGGTAGAGTACCGTATCCGCAATGTCTACAAGGTAGGCAAGAAGTCCGCCGCTTATGTGGATGTGGTATTCTATGCCGAAAATCCCCGAATCGACTTTGAAATGAAGCTTGACTGGCACGAGCGCCATCATCTGCTCAAGGCGGGATTCGACGTTAATATCCGTTCCGCGTTCTTCAAGAACGAGATCCAGTTCGGTCACGTTGACCGTCCCACCACGAGAAACACCTCCCTCGAAGCCGCAAAGTTCGAGGTCTGCAACCATAAATGGTCAGATATCTCCGAAACCCGCTACGGCGTTGCCATACTCAACGACTGCAAGTACGGTATTTCCTGCGAGGAAAGCGATATGCGCCTGACGCTCCAGCGCGGCGGCTGCCGTCCCGACTTCAAGTCTGATTTCGGCGTTCATTACATGACCTATTCGCTTCTGCCTCATGTCGGCGGCTTCAACGCGGATTCCGTGGTCAAGCCTGCCTATATGCTCAATATACCCGCAGTATGCAGAGAGGGTATGTTCAGCGCACCGAAGCTCTTCGGTATTTCCGCGCCCGGCATAATCTGCGAGGCCGTAAAGCCGGCAGAGGACATTGAAAACGCCTATGTGCTCCGTCTCTATGAATGTGAGCGCAGCGACGCAAACTGCGAGATCACGTTCAGCGACGCAAAATCGGTTACTCTCTGCAATCTCCTTGAGGAACCCGTCGAGATTCTTGACGTGACAGACGGAAAGGCCGACCTGCATTTCCATGCGTTCGAGATAAAGTCTCTGCTTGTCGAGAGAAAATAAGCGGTCGTAAAACGAGCACGATATAAAAGCTGCCCGGCATCGAAAAAACGGTGCCGGGCATATTGTCGTTATTGGTTATCGCCGGATGAGTTTATCAGTAATTCTCCGCGTTTACCTCAAAATAAGCCTGCGGATGAGCGCATACGG
>JAZQNC010000247.1:0-3986 GCA_045627165.1 Eubacteriales bacterium | reverse complement strand
CCTCATTACGAGGCAGTCTCCGTTTCGTTTTTCCGCTGTTCTTTTTCTGCCTTGTTTCGGTTCCTGACTTCTTCGATCATCGTTTCCAGTAGGTTTTCGCATTCCTCGCGGGTTTTGGCGTACACCGTATGCCCCTCGCGTTTCCCGTCAACATTCGTCGGATGGTAGCTTCCTTCCCACAAGTGGTCGTTGATCTGATACAGGCATCCGGTCCCGGGCTTGCGGATTTTGCCCTTGTACGGCTCGAACGGCTTGATCACGGGCTTTTCCGTATGCGCCATTTGATATTCGGCAATATTTAATTCACAATATATTGTTTTACCTTTAAAAATATCTTGACAAAAACGGTCATATATGTTATACTTCTATCATAATATTACAATCTTAAAGGATTGGGAACGAAAATTTTATCTAAGGAGAAAGCAAACCATGAAGAAAACATTGGCAATGCTTCTTGTTCTCTCTATGCTGATCACGGCGGTTGCCTGCGCCGAAAGCGCGGACCAGCCCGACGACGCCGCAGACACAGCGCAGATCGAGACGGAAGCCCAGACCGAAGAGCTGTCTGACGCCGAAAAGCGCAAGCTCATCCCCGACAATCTTCCCGAAGCGAATTATGAAGGCTATACCTTCACGATCGTAGGACGCGACCGCGGCGACTTCGTTGCCGATATCGGCGCGGGACTTGCCGAGACCGGCGACATCGTTGACGACGCCATCTACAAACGCAACCACAATGTAGAGGACCGCTTCAACATCACCATCGACGCCAACCACCTGTCAGACCCTATTTCCGAGCTCCGCAAGACGGTATCGTCCCAGGATGACTCCTATCAGATGATGCTGGCTCAGGCCATCGAAGTCGGTATAGCCGCTCTCGAGGGCAACTACCTCGACTGGTACGAGGATCTTCCCTACGTCAATCTCGAACAGCCCTGGTACATCGGAAACGCGGTAGAGGCTCTTTCTGTAGAGAATCACGCGTTCATCATGGCGGGCGAGTATGACCTCTCCATTCTCCGCTTCACATACTGCATGTTCTTCAACAAGAAGATCGCGGAGGACTACAACGTAGAGAATCTTTACGCTCTCGTAAACGACGGAACATGGACCATCGACAAGCTCGACGAGATCGTTGCCGGCGTACACGAAGACCTTGACGGCGACGGCAAGATCAACGATAAGGACCTCGTCGGTTTCACGACAGACTATTATTCCGCGGCTATCACATATCAGTACGCTTTCGATAACCCCGTCATGACCAAGACCGAGCAGGGTATCCCCGAGGTTACCTTCCTCAACGGCAAGATGGACGATATCGTAAACAAGCTCACTGATTTCTTCTATAACAACGAAGGTTCCTATCCCGGCGGCTGGGGAGTTTCCGGTCCTATTTGGGACGCAGGACACGCTCTCTTCCTCAACGGTCTGTTCCAGGGCTGCATAAGCTACCGCGATCTCGAATTCGATTTCGGTATCATCCCTTATCCGAAGTGGGACGAAGCTCAGGCAACATACTACACAATGTCTGACGGCGCACACGACCTCCAGTCCGTTCCCGTAACCGTTCAGGATACCGAGCGCGCTTCCGTGATCATCGAGGCTCTCAACGCAGAATCCTACAAGGAAGTTATTCCCGTATACTACGACATCGCTCTCAAGGTCAAGTACAGCCGCGACGAGGAATCCGTTCAGGTTCTCGATCAGCTTCTTGCAGCGCGTACATTCGACTTCGGTTACATCTACGACGGCTGGAAGGGCTACGCATTCGTACTTCAGGAGTGCACATCCTCCAAGTCCAACGCCTTCGCATCCAAGGCTGCCGCAAAGCAGAAGAGTGCTGAGAGACAGTATCAGAAGGTCATAGACACCCTTCTCGGTCTTGAGGATGACTGATACGGTTTATCGGTCACAGTACGATATATAAACACAGCGGAGACACGCTTATCGGCGTGTCTCCTGTTTATTTACCTCGGATTAAAATATTTTGAAAATTTGCGGAATTATTTTTGACATAAGTATTGCTTTTTTATAAACATTATGGTATAATGATGACAGCATAAACAGACGCTGATACGGATGTACCTGCATCAAGGACAAACGCATTTACTTTTGTACTTATGTACTTGTGGAATGAAAGGACGGTATCTGTTATGACCTGTCTTGCTGTCGGTTCACTGGCATTGGGCGCAAGCGATATTTTCTCATGCTTCATTATCGTTCTTGCGGTGGCAGCTGCCGCGGTCTTCACCTGCGCCGAATACAGGCAGTGAACCGCGTGTTCAATATTTAATCCGAGTTTTTCTTTCTCCTTTTCCCATCTTACGGGCGGCGTTATGCCGCCTTTTTTGTGTGCTTTCAGATGCCGCGATCAGATTTGCTGATTTTACTGATTTTTCGGCTTTCCCTGCGTCTGAAGCTGCATATCCGGTCTTTTCGGATCATCGCTCAGACCCAGAAAATAATCGGAGGTCACTTTATAATATCCGCACAGCACGATAAGATGACGTATCGGCAATTCGTTTGCGCCCCGTTCATAACGCGCGTACATTGTCTGGGATATGCCGAGTATGTCCGCTATCTGCTGCTGGGTATGAAAGCTGTCCTCACGCAGATCTCTCATTCTCTTGATATAGGGATAGTACATTATTCTGCCTCCCGCCGCTTTTTGTCAAATCTTTATTACTTTCCGATAATTATAATAACAAGTAAATATGTTTACTGACAGTACCGGCAAATATTCATATTATAACATTTTATGAGTTATTTTGAATATTTATGTATTTTAACGGATTGCCGCAAAATAAAGCACACTCCGGACGGCTGTTTTATTTTAACATCATTTATCGTTTGTCGATAAATATTAACAAATTGGAATTGACAAATCCACAATAGGGGTATATAATATAACCAATGTGCTTAACATATTAAATCATTCCAAAACAAAAGGAAGGAATAATTATAATGGATCAGGCAAGAATCAAAGAGCTGAAAAAAATAGCCGCCGATATCAAGCTCGGCGCGCTTGAAGCGGTTTATTCCGCAAGCTCGGGACATCCCGGCGGATCTCTCTCCATCGCCGATGTTCTCGCTTATCTCTATTTTGAAGAAATGAATATCGATCCCAAGAACCCCAAGTGGGAAGACCGCGACCGCCTCGTTCTCTCCAAGGGACACTGCGCGCCCGCCCTCTATTCCGTACTTGCTCACCGCGGATATTTCCCCGTAGAGGATCTCAAGACCTTCCGTCAGGCAGACAGCTACCTCCAGGGTCACCCCGATATGAAGGGCGTTCCCGGAGTTGACATGACCACCGGTTCTCTCGGTCTCGGCGTTTCCGCAGCGTGCGGCATGGCTCTCTCCTCCAAGATAGGAAACAAGGATTACCGCGTATACGCGATCCTCGGCGACGGCGAGGTTGACGAGGGTCAGGTCTGGGAAGCAGCAATGTTCGCGGCTCACTACGAGCTCGACAAGCTCTGCATCTTCGTTGACTACAACGGCCTCCAGATAGACGGTCCCGTAGCCGACGTTATCGGTCCCGCTCCTATCGACAAGAAGTTCGAAGCGTTCAACTGGAACGTTATCTGCATCGACGGCGCTGACATTCAGCA
Source organism: Eubacteriales bacterium (assembly GCA_045627165.1). Taxonomy (GTDB): domain Bacteria; phylum Bacillota; class Clostridia; order Oscillospirales; family CAG-272; genus JAZQNC01. The sequence continues at coordinate 372 of JAZQNC010000247.1, read as the reverse complement.
GATCGCCGACGCCGTTGCAGCCGCAAAGGAATGCAAGGGCAAGCCTACCGCAGTTATCATGAAGACTGTAAAGGGCGCAGGCGTTTCCTTCATGGAGAACAACGTAAAGTGGCACGGCTCCGCTCCGAACAAGGAGCAGTACGAGCAGGCAGTTGCAGAGATCAAAGCAGCTGTCGCAGCACTTTGATTTTGCGCTGTAACGCTGAAAGGAGTATATTACAATGGCAATAGGTGATAAAATAGCTACCCGTGAAGCTTACGGTGACGCTCTGGTTGAGTTCGGCGCAAAGTACGACATCGTAGTATTCGATGCAGACCTTGCCGAGGCTACAAAGACAGGTAAGTTCAAAAAGGCATATCCCGACCGCTTCT
>JAZQNC010000246.1:0-3234 GCA_045627165.1 Eubacteriales bacterium | reverse complement strand
CGCGCCTGAAGTGAGCAGCGTTCCGTACAGCAGATCGTAGGCAGTTACGACTTCGCCCGCGACGAATCCGGAAGTCGGGGCGTATTCGGAAGCGCAGTAGGTATATATATCCTCTTCCATAGTGATCTCAACGCTGAGATCGGGAATATTCTCGACCGCGACTATGGCTGTCATGACCTTGGTTATCGAGGCGGGGAAGAAGGATCTGTCGCCGTCCTTGCTGAATATGACCGATCCGTCTTCGGCGATCAGTATGGCTATCTGGCTGTACTCAACCTCGCCGAACATATCGTAGACATGTTCGGGTATGGTGGTTTCGGCTTCGGTGACTGCCGACGGAATATCCAGATCGGACGTGTCCAGCGAGGAATAGAAGGCATTGTATATTCCGTTGCCGTCATAAATGGTTTTCACATAGGAAAAGGCTTCGTTTTTTGAAAGGAACGCGCAGACGAAAACGATAGCGGCTGCCACCAGAATGAACAGAGCCAGCTTCAGAAATCCGTTCGCGGCTGACGCGTTTTTCGGTTCGCCTTTATTTTTTTCTGCCTTTCTTATACTCATCCGATTTGCTCCTTAGATTATCCTTCAGTTCCGTCATACCGTTTTTTATCTTTGAAAAATCGGGTCGGAACTTAACTGTTTTTTTCCTGAGTATCGCAAGAATACCTGTATCGACCGTTTCATCATCGTCTGACGGCACAGCATCGGAAGACGACGCGACATCGTCAAATGTGATAACTTCAACGGCGTCATCATCGCCTGTCTCAGAGATATCGGAAGCTTCACCGGTTTCATTATTTTCACCGGCTGAGCTTTCATCGTCATTTTTTATCGGCTCAGCATTTTCATCCGATACGGTGTCTGGCGTATCCGAATCGGTGCCGTTATCGTTTTCGGAAACGACAGGGTCGAGAATATTAAGCTCTGTAGTGCTGTATTTTTCGTCATCCTCGATATCGACGACTCTGAATCCGGAGGAGAAGAAGCTTCCGTCCTTGATAGCTCCTATGCGGAAACGGTTCGAATCGAGCGTTATGCGGCCCGTCTTGGAGGATATCAGCCTGTAAAGCTCCGCCGCGATTATCGTAAATACAGGGAAGAACAGAGATATCGCCAGACATTTCAGATCGGGCATCACCATTCCGAAGAGCTTTCCGAAGGGCTGATACAGCTGTCCCGCAATCAGCACCGCCGCAGTCACGCCAATGTAAAGCAGATGAATACTGTTGAAGGTGAGTGAACGGAAAATGCTCTTGTCGCGCTTGATTTCGCTCAGCGCGGCGAGCTGAGTAAGGGTAAAGCTGACGAAAACAGCCGAGGTCACCTGCTCAGATGACAGAACATGACCGGTCAGTCTGAAAACGAGCGGCGAAAATACCGTGACCGCTGCCCAGAGCAGTCCGAAAAGAATATACTCAAAATTGCTGAGCAGAGGGCGTCTGAGCCTGTCTTCATTTTCGGTTTTCAGCGACAGTATGTAGTTTGACGGACGTTCAAACGCAATGACAAGCACGGCTCCGAAATCGAGGACAAGTCCGCTGAAAAGCAGCTGCAGAGGAGTGAGGAGGACGACGCCCGACAGTATGGAGCAGAGAACAATAAGAAGACGCGCGCACTGTGAGGCAATAAGGTAACGCAGCGCACGGTTTATATTTCTGTATATTATCCTTCCGCATCCCATTGCGCCGACGATGGCGTTGAATCCTCCCGAACCGCTTTCATCCGGTTCAGAGATGATAACGTCTGAAATGAACTTTACAGCCTCGCAGCCGGTACGGGAAGAATCTCCCGCGTTTTTGACAAATATAGGCTTGCTTCTTTCGGTTTTTGAGGCGATTTTCTGTATGTCGAGACCCTTGTCCGATGCCTTGTGGGAGATGGTGACGTTCTGCGCAAAGCCCGCGTCCGCGGCTGTAATCAGATCGATATCGGAAAGCGATCCGGTGAGTATTCCGACCTTCTCACCGCTTTCTCGGAGCTTTTCGATAACAAGCCTAATCACGCTGCTGTCAACTCCCTGATAGAGACGGTACATCGGTATATTGGCCTCCAGCAGACCGGGTTCAAGCGACAGCAGCCTTTCTCCGTTGACACATTCGCGGTCGGATGTAATAATACCGAGAGCCGCCGCAATAAAGCGGTTGTTGTCATTCTCGTTTTCGCAGGTCATAATGACCTTTATACCCGCGTTTTTACACCGTTCTATATTTACGGCACAGCCGGGAAGCAAGGGCTCGCGTATGCACACGAAGCCCTCGAAGATCATATTCGTCTGACAGAGCTTGATACGGCTGAGATTTTCGTATTTTGTATCGCAGGTGGCTACCGCAACGACTCGATAAGCCTGTTTTAAGGTCTGAGATGCCACGATCGTGAATTCATTGAGCATCTCATCGGTCATACGGTGTATTCTGCCGTTTTTTGAATAATAACGGCAGCAGGCCAGTACAGCCGGAGCCTCGCCGCGCATGACGACAACATTGGTTTCGCCGAAGCGGGTCAGGGTGGTTTCAAATATGTTTATTCTCGAAATACCCGTGTGGTCGATTATGGGATACACTCTTTCAAGAGAACTGTTGTATACTCCCGCGCTGTCCGCAGCAAAGAGAATAGATTCTTCCTCGGAGGTATATACGTTATCGTTTGAAAGATTGTTGTTCTGGAGTCTTGCGCTTCCGTAGATACCGGTAGAAATCACCGCGTAGCGAAGAATCGACGCCGTGCGTTCACGGTATTTCTGAGTACCGCTTTCCAGCATCTCACCGTTAACGTAGATTTTGTCGATTTTTGCCAGCCTTACCGACAGAAGAGCTTCCTTTGGTATGATAACCGCGGAGAGATCTCGAAGGTTCGGCAGACTGCCCACGTTCCTGATGATCGAACCGGAATTCACGTCGCTGTATCGCTTGACGGCATTCTGGATCCCGCAGGCAATTATGATATAACCGAACGCGGTATAGAATTCGGTCATCGCGGCAACCGCAAGAGACATTCCGGTAAGGAAAATATCAAACAGTCCTTCGGCTCCGTTGCCTATGTTGAATATCAGATCAAGAACCATAAGCGAGAAAATCAGCACAAGCATGGCGGTGCCGGTTTTCCTGCAGTGCAGCGCGGTGCCAGTCGGGTCCGTATTCCCCGCCGCCGCGAATGTTGGCGAGCACGTACACCCCCGAACGCTGCACCCCGCCGTCGTCGATAAAGCTCCGCTCCAGCCAGCCGCGGCCCACC
>JAZQNC010000245.1:0-3466 GCA_045627165.1 Eubacteriales bacterium | reverse complement strand
CTCCTGCCTTGACAGCAGACTGGTTGACGGAATGTCGGAGGCGTCTACGATTCTGAACAACGTAAGCTCGACAGGCGCGATTGAAATGTTTTATTTCAATCCGGCGAAGATGATAATCTCGCCGAAGGTTAAGGCAGAAGTACATGATACCGCAGAAAGCTGCAAGCTCCAGCTTCAGCAGAACGGAATAAGAGTTCTGGAATTGAATTTGTAAATGCTGCCGTTCCGCGTTCTGATATGCGGAAACCGGCAAACTGAATTATTCCGCTGACTCCTTAATTTATCGGAGGCTATTTTGGAAGGCACTCAGAACAATACAGAAATTAAAAACAAAAAAGTAAAAAAGGCGAAAAAGGTCAAAAAGGTAAAGCCGCCGAAGCCCATATACAACGAATTCGTATATTCGCCGGCGCTCATCGAAGCAAAACCGATAAATACTGCTCTGGGCTATGCCGCCCGTGCGTGCATCGTATTTCTCGCGTCCTTCGGTATAACGGTTTTCCTGCTTGACGCTTTCAAGATTCATATCAGCTATCCGCTGCTTCTGCTGGCAGGTCTTGTAATAACCGCAATTTTTGCCGTTATGACACTGTCGAAGAAGTATTTCTGGCCGGGACTGGGAGTTACCGTCGGCGGATTGCTGGTGTATATGTTTACGCTGGGCAATCCGATACTGTCTGTGTACAACAGCATAGGCGTACTGTGGAACTCTATGCTGGACCGTCTCGATCACGTCGGATACCACATAGCATACTGGCTCTATCTTCCCCTCGCTTCGGGTGCGGTATTCTCGGATGAAGCTATTGTCCGTCATCAGATGGGCGGCGCGATCATTCTTCTGATCATTCTCACAGCGGTGTTTACGCTTTCGCTGATGAAGCGTGTGCGAGTTCTTCCTGTGCTGATTGTGGGAGCGGCCGCGATAACCATAGTGTTCACATATAACATCAGTGTGACCAACTGGGGATTCGTGCTTGTTCTTTCGGCGCTCGGCGGTATCATCACGCTGAAAATGTACGACAGCATATACAACCGCAAAAAGCCCGTAAAGGATATACAGTCGAACTGCTTCCCGCAGAAGGGCATAAAGGCTTCGGCAAACGGCGGTATCGCGGCGATGCTGGCAGCTGTAATATGCTTTGTCATAATGCTCATTCCGGGTTTTGCCTGCCGTGAGCAGAGGCAGACCATCGACTTTATCAATGACAGAATGGAATACGCCCGCGCGGTCGTATCCTCCGTGCTGCTCGGCGAGGTTGCCGATGTGGATTTCGGATTTATCGGCAATATGGACACTCTTAATGCCCGCAACACCGAGCTTAATCCGAGGAGCTATACCGGAGTCGAAATGCTTGAGGTTTACTCCTCATACAATATGCCGATGTATCTCCGCAGCTGGATAGCATCGAGCTACAGCAATGAGGATAACGCATGGAGTACAACCTCCTCATCAAAGATATCCTCATACAAGAGCTATTTCGGTAAGGAATTCATTCCCGAGGAGCTCACCTACAATTTCTATAATTTCCTGAATCCGAAGTTCAACAATGTGCCGAGCTTCACTTCATACGCAAATCACATTGAAGACGGCTTCATTACCGAGACGGTTGACGTGCAGAATATCAATTCAAACGGAAACCTGATGTTCACCGCTTCTGTCTATAATCCCGAATACGGAATCATGTCCTTCCTTGCGGATAACAGGGAAAGCCAGTACAAAAACGAGTGGAACAAGTACTACGAAGGTATCATGACCACCGGCTGGTTCAATATGAACAAGGAGTACCGTTTCGTATCCTATGTTCCCTCTTACCGCTACGAGGAATTCTCGGACAGACTTGCCGGCAATCTCCGCTATTACGAGATAATGGCAAATGCCATAGAAAATATTAAATCTTCCGGTATATCCTCATCCGCGGCGGTTGAGCAGACGAATGCTCAGCTTGAAGCTGAAGGAATTAAGTATTCGTCCCCCACGGCACTCGAACGCTATTTCGCGCTTAACGATGCCGGAAAGGAAAAATTCATCGAGACCTATATCGATCTTCCAGGAAAGTATGCCGAGTTTGTTGAGCAGGAATACACTGACGTACCGAAGAGCGAAAATCTTCCCGGCATAGCCCAGGAGATAGCCGCGCTCTGGTATGAAACCAATCAGAGCGATAACATAATATATGTGGATCCGGCGACAGGCGAGGATATAAGCTTTGAGGAGGCTTCGCTCACTACGGAAGACGCATACTATTACACCGACGAAAACGGCGTAATGATGTATCTGCCCAAAATAGTCAGCGAAGACACCGAGGCGGTAAGGCTCGAATATTCGTATACTCCGATGAAGGATCTGTACAACCGTCACAGCGTGGCGCTTGCGGTGGTCGATTATCTTGTGGATAATTATGAATATACCCTTACCCCCACACAGGCGCGCAACAAGCATCTCTCTGCGCTCGATTCCTTCCTGCACGATACTAAGGAAGGCTATTGCGTACAGTTCGCCACGGCGGCGGCGATGCTTCTCCGCGAATACGGTATACCTACGAGATATGTCGAAGGATACTATCTCAACAACTTCAAGTATGACAAGAGCCCCGAACGTCTTGCAAAGTATCATCAGACCGCAAGAGACTATAACGCTCACGCATGGGTTGAAGTGTACATGGGCGCGGCAGGCTGGATGACATACGAGGCTACTGTAAACTACTATGCTGACCTCTACGAGCCTTACGCAAGCGGTTCTTCCATCTACAATCCCAAGGATGAGCTCGTGTACGAAACTCAGCCGGTTGAGACAGAACCGATTGAAGAAGAGGAAGAAGAGGAAGAGGTCATAGAGGAAGAAAAGGAACCCGTTATCAGCAAGCAGACGATCATTCTTATCGTCGCTACGGTGCTCGGTCTGCTGGCAGTCGGAATTCCCGCGCTTATTATCTATAAACATCATGAAAAGGTGGTTCGTTCCTACGAAAAGCGTTACGAGGCGATCGCGCGCGCAATGCGTTCAACGCTCGAGGGCGATGAGCTTCGTGAGATAGGACGCACCCTCAACGACTATATCTGGCAGCTTCACGAGGTGGCAGGTTCCATGCCGAACGAGGGCGAGCTTCCCGATGAATACGCTGTCCGTATAGACGACACCATAAACGCATCTCTCTTCCGTTTCAGAGATATCCTCACCTACATGAGCTGTGAGGAATTCGGTTACGGTATGGAGAGATGGCAGCTTCGTGAGGAAGCCGAATATGCCCAGATTCTCTGGGATAAGCTCTGGGACGGAATGAGCAAGAAGGAACGCTTCTACTGGCGCAACCTTAAGAAAATGATTTAATCGGGTGTGCGGTCGGAAAAACGGCCGCATATCCGGATTGCGAGAAAAATATCGACAATGCAGCCAAATGAATTCAATGGCGGAGAGCTTGCCTATCTGGGCGACGCGGTGCTTGAGGTGATGATGCGCCGATATGCC
>JAZQNC010000244.1:0-2851 GCA_045627165.1 Eubacteriales bacterium | reverse complement strand
GGCTTGAGTCCGTCGCGCACGTCGGGAAGGGCGCGCTGCATGATTACCGACATAGCGTACTGGATGAAGGAGGATTTGACCTCGTTCTCCATTACGACGTTCTGTATTTTCTGATTGCTGAATTCAAAGGCCTGATCGTTTTCGTTTGGTTCTGTCTTTTTCATTATATCTTCAACTCTTGATCATTCATTTTATTTTCGTTACGGTAAGCGTCTTCGCAAGCGTCTCAACTGTATCGGGAGAAGGGACCGCCGTACAGGGCAGAGCGACCTTCGCCGAGGCAGCCGCCGACGAAAAGGCGAGCGTGTCCTCTATCGGCATATTCCTTACCCTGCAGCTTATGAAAGCGGCGAGGAAGGTGTCTCCGGCTCCGGCAAAGCCTTTTACCACAACCTGTGGAGAACTTACTGTGTATAACCCCTCGTGTCCGGCGTATACCGCACCGTTTTTCCCCATGGTGCATATCACTTCAACGCCCTTTCCGGCATATATCTCTTCCGAACATTTCATGATGTCTTCAGTGCCTTCAAGGGGTCTTCCCACCAGTCCCCCAAGCTCCTCGGCGTTGGGCTTTATCAGTGCGGGGCAAGCCGAAACGCCTTCCTTCAGAGCCTCGCCCGAGCAGTCGAGAGCCACATAGTGACCTCTGTCCTTCAGCATATTCACGAGAGTTCTGTAAACACTTTTTTCCACACCCTGTGGAATACTTCCGGATATTATCCACACCTGTTGAAAACCTGAGGAAAGCCCGTCAATTTTCGCGCTGAGAGCTTCAAGCTCGCTTCTCTTTACCGGACCTCCCGAGGCGTTGAGCTCGGTGCATCTTCCGCTGTCCTCTATGATCTTTATGTTCAGACGGGTCTCGGCTTCGGTCCTCACCGCGTCAGGCTCTATCCCCTCGTCACACAGCATGGACATGAGCATATCGCCGTATCTTCCTCCGACAAGCGCGAGGGTATGAACGTCGTTTCCCAGCATTTTCAGCATACGGGAGACGTTTATTCCCTTTCCTCCCGCCATAGTGACCGAGGAACGGGAACGGTTGAGCGCGTCAACAGCGAAGCTTTCGAGGTACACCGTGCGGTCAAGCGCGGGGTTCAGTGTGAGCGTATATATATTTTCTGCCATAATACCGATTCAAATACTTATTCAGATATCGAGATTGCTTGCGTACTGTGCGTTTTCCTCGATGAACTTCCTTCTGGGGTCTACCTCGTCGCCCATGAGAAGCGAGAAGGTGGCGTCCGCCATGATAGCGTCCTCGATTGTGACACGGAGCAGTATGCGGTTTTCGGGGTCCATGGTGGTTTCCCACAGCTGTTCGGGATTCATCTCACCGAGACCTTTGTATCTTGCCGCCACGACCTTCGAGGGATCTCCCTTTCCGAGCTCCTCGATATATCTGTCCCTCTCCTCGTCGGTAAAGGCGTAGCGGGATTCCTTGCCGCGGTAGACCTTATACAGCGGAGGGCAGGCCAGGTAAACGTGTCCTTCCTCTATGAGCTTTCTCATGTGTCTGAAAAGGAAGGTGAGGAGCAGTATGCGTATATGTGAACCGTCCACGTCGGCGTCGGCCATGAGGATTATCTTGCCGTAGCGGAGCTTTTCCATGTCGAACTCGTCTCCGATGCCGCAGCCCAGAGCCTGTATTATCGGGATAAGCGAAAGGTTTGAATATACCTTGTCGAGACGGCTCTTCTCCACGTTGAGGACCTTTCCTCTCAGAGGCAGGATAGCCTGATACTTCGAGTTTCTTCCGTCCTTCGCGGAGCCTCCTGCGGAGTTACCCTCGACGATGAATATCTCGGTAACGTCCACGCGCTTTTCCTGGCAGTCCCACAGTCTTCCGGGAAGTGAGGTGCCTTCGAGCGCAGACTTTCTTCTGGCGTTCTCGCGGGCGTGCTTTGCGGCCTCATTCGCTCTCGAAGCCTGGACGCATTTCTCGGTAATGGTGCGGGCGACAGCGGGATTTTCATCGAAATACTCGGCGAGCTTTTCGCTGACCAGCTTATCCACAAAGGCGCGCATCTCGGAATTTCCAAGCTTTGCCTTCGTCTGACCTTCAAACTGAGCGTCCTGGAGTTTTACCGAAACTATGGCGCAGAGACCGTCACGGCACTCGTCGCCCGAAAGGTTGCGGTCGCTGTCCTTGAGCAGCTTGCACTTGCGGGCATAGTCGTTGACCACCTTCGTGACCGCCGACTTGAATCCGGTTTCGTGAGTACCGCCCTCTATGGTGTTTATGTTGTTTGCGAAGGTCATCAGAGTTTCGTTGTAGGTGTCGTTGTACTGCATAGCCACCTCTGCGGTGGTATAGTCCTTCTGAGCCTTCATGTATATCACTTCGGGATTGATGGGATTGCAGCCCTTCTGTTCGTTGAGATAGCTTACGAAGGACTTTATTCCTCCCTCAAAGTGAAGCACGTTCTCCACGTGCTCGGCGGGATTGTCGCTTCTCTCGTCACGGAATATTATCTTTACTCCGGCATTGAGAAATGCCTGCTCGCGGAGACGGTTGAGCAGCACGTTATAGTCAAAGCCCAGTCCTATCTCCTCGAATATCTCGCTGTCGGGCAGGAAGCGCACCGTCAGACCGTGCTCTCCGCTGTCTCCGATGCAGGTGAACTTATCTGCTACCTTGCCGCGGGAAAAGCTCTCGGTATACGCCTTTCCGTCGCGTATGTCCACGTTGGTATATATGAGCCACTCGGACAGCGCGTTTACGACAGACGCGCCCACTCCGTGAAGACCTCCCGATATGGCGTAGCCCTGACCGCCGAACTTTCCTCCGGCGTGAAGCACCGTGAATACCACCTCAGGAGTGTGAACTCCGGTTTTGTGCATTGCGGCG
>JAZQNC010000243.1:0-5264 GCA_045627165.1 Eubacteriales bacterium | reverse complement strand
GCTATGAGCTGTTTCCGGGAAAAAACGAAGCGGATTCGAACGGTATTCTCGCGTCCGCCGGACTGAATGAGAAAAAATCGGAAAAGGTCATCAGACTGGCAAAGCAGAATACGCCTGTCGGATATAAAACTCTTGCCGCCGAACATTTTGACGCTCAGGAGCTGCTTCACAGCAGATACGCAAACGCGGGGCTTTACTGCTTTGAGATAAATTCCGCGATCGAAGCTATCGGATGCTGCGGAGCGGACAACGCTCAGGGTGAGATTTACCTGACGGATACGCTGGAATATTTCTCATCGAGAGGAAAAGCCGTTCTCTGCGAAGTGAATGACAGGCGCGATATGCGCACATACAGCACACGCGAAGACCTTCGCAGAATGAGCATAGGTTATCTGCGCAGCGCCGGTGAGATAATCGTGTCAATAAAGAGCGGAGAGCTGCGTAATGTATTTACCGGAATATACGGCAGCTGCGCCGGTAAGCAGGAACAGCGTTATATTTCTCTGCTTGAAAAATTCATTGCGGATTACGGCGACAAAAAGGTGGTAATAGCCCGCGCTCCCGGCAGGATCAATCTCATGGGACGACACATAGACCACCGAGGCGGCAACGTCAATGTCATTGCCACAGACCGCGACACGGTGATCGCCGCTGCTCCGAGAGAGGACGACATGATCAACGCCGCGAATCTCGACGGACAGTATAAATCCGAGAGCTTTTCGCTTTCCGAAAATATGCCTGAGGGTGACTGGCTGAAATGGCTCAACAGTCCCGAGAGCAGAAAACGCCTTGAAGAGAGCCGCGGAAGCTGGGTGAATTATATCCGTGCCGCAGTATACCGCTTTGCTCTGAAATGCGACATGAAGCTTCTCGGTATGGATATTGAGCTCTGCGGAGATATTCCGCGAGCGGCAGGTCTTTCCTCTTCATCGAGCATCGTAGTAGCGGTCGCGGAGGCGGTGACCGCGATAAATTCACTGAATATCAGCGAAAGCGAATTTGTCGAGCTGTGCGGCGAGGGAGAATGGTTTGTCGGTTCGAGAGGAGGAGCTGGAGACCACGCCGCGATCAAATGCAGTCGTCCCGGAATGATAACCAAGCTCGGCTTCAAACCCTTCTCGGTATGCGGATATGCTCCCTTCCCGAAGGGATGCGCAGTCGTTGTTGCTGACAGCGGGATACTGGCAAAGAAATCCGAGGGCAGCCGTGACATTTTCAATTCGAGGGTTGCCGCGTATGAATTCGCTTTCATGTACCTCAGACGCGCCTTTCCCGAAGCGGGACTGAATCTGTTCCGGGATCTTGCCGCCGTAAGACCGTATTCGGAAATATATGAGATGATCAAAACGCTTCCGGTAATGCCCGACAGAGCGCAGATAAAAGCCGATCTTCCCGAATACCGCGAGAGCGTAGAGGGCATTCTTTCCAGCCACGGAGAGTGTGGTAACTATATGCTTCGTGAGATCGCTCTGTATGGCGTTAGCGAGTGTATCAGAGCCGAAAACTTCATCAATACTCTGGAATCGGGCGCGGTTGAAACCGGCAGACTCATGAAGATAAGTCATAACGGCGACCGTCTCACGGGATTCCGCGCGGATGACGAAATACTTGACGGTTATATTAGAAACAATACGAATCCCGCGGAGCTGTACGGGGCATATGCGTGCTCGTCTCAGCGTCTTGACGAGCTTGTTGATCTCCTTGACGGCACCGATGGTATTTACGGCGCGTCTCTTGTGGGCGCGGGTCTGGGCGGATGCGTTATTGCTCTTGCCGATGAAGGCAGTGTGAACGGAGCTATTGACGTTCTGAACAGAGAATATTATGACAAATACGGTCTGAATCACATGGCTTATGTATGCAGAGCATCCGGAGGATCGGCAGTAATATACTGAATCGGAAGTCGGTATCATATTTCATGTCGGCAGAGACCGGACAGGTTTTTGTTAACAATAAATACTTGAATTAAGTAATTGATTTGCGTATTGTATGGTATATCATATCATTATGGATTTGGTGCTGTCAGACAGTTGATTTAATGTCAGTTTACAGTTGAAAGGTAATATATGTTATTGAAAGTATTGTTTATAATACTTATCGTGTTTTCAACGCTGTTTGTGATACTGGGAACGGCGGCGGTGATACGGAAACCTCATTCCGTATATGCGGATCGTCCGGATAAGCAGAACCCTCTTCAGGGGAGAAATGTCGTATTTGTTCCCGATGACAGCTGTCCCGAAAACGCCGATGGTGTAAGAGGTCGTCTGGTTGACGCGGGAGAAAGCAGCCGCAGAAAAGGATTTTACGAAAGGTTCGTGAAAAGGATCATTGACGTGATTGTCTCCTTTATGGGGCTTGTTCTGCTGTCTCCCGTATTTGCCGTAATAATTATAGCGATAAAGCACGATGATCCCGGACCGGTATTATTTACGCAGAGACGTGTGGGAGAGGACAAGCAGTACTTTGAGCTGCACAAATTCCGTTCGATGAAGCTCAGCACTCCGCGTGATGTTCCGACGCACATGCTGGAAAATCCGGAGCAGTACATCACAAAGAGCGGACGCTTTATCAGAGCCCACAGCCTTGACGAGCTTCCTCAGATATGGGATATTTTTATCGGTAATATGTCGGTCATAGGTCCCCGTCCCGCACTTCACAATCAGGACTGGCTTATTGCGGAACGTGATAAATACGGCGCAAACGATGTTCGTCCCGGACTTACCGGCTGGGCTCAGATAAACGGACGCGATACGATAGGTCTGGTTGAAAAAGCCGCGCTCGACGGTGAATATGTAAAGAGACTGAGCTTCGGATTTGACGTGAAATGCTTTTTTGGTTCGCTCCATGTCTTCAAACGCGACGAGAACATCGTGGAGGGCGCGGCGGTCCAGGCAAATGAGGCCGAGGATAGAGAAAACGTGACTGAGCATAATCGAGTATGATTTAATTATTTATTATTCAAAGAAGAAAATTACCGATACAGGTTTGATACCGACATTGATATGAAAATAGCTGTAATGTCCAGTCATACGCCGTCGCTTTTCTGGTTTCGGACGGATATGATGAAGAGCTTCATGGCGCGGGGATGCGATGTGATCGCGATAGGCAACGAACCCGAGGCAGACTGGAGTGAAAAATTTGCTCAAAACGGTGTAAGATATATTCAAGCCGATATAAGCAGAAACGGCATGAATCCCGTCGGCGAAATAAAAACGCTGAAATCCTTAAAGAAAATACTGAAAGCCGAAAAGCCGGACAAGATATTTACCTATCAGGCAAAGACGATAGTGTACGGCGGGATCGCCGCGCACAGCCTCGGAATTGACGAGGTATATCCGCTGGTGGCGGGTCTTGGATCGGTTTTCATGCATGACGGACTGAAATTCGGCGCAGTCAAGGCAGTGCTGAAAGCGGAATACCGCATGGGACTTCGTCACGCCGAAAAGGTGTTTTTCCAGAACTGCGATGATGTGGAATTCTTTGTGTCAAACGGTCTTGTGGATAAAGACAAGGTTGTTATGCTCAACGGCTCCGGGGTCAATCTGTCAAAATTCGAGGTGCAGAAGCTGCCCGATAACCCCGGATTTCTCTGCATAAGCCGCCTTATCCGCGACAAGGGAGTCATGGAATATCTCGACGCGGCAAGGATCGTAAAGAAAAAGTATCCCGAAGTACGTTTCCTTCTGGTAGGTCCATACGATACCAATCCGAGCGCGATACATCCTGATGAGCTGAAGCCGTATATTGATGACGGAACCGTGGAATATTTCGGTGAACAGAGCGATGTACGCCCGTTTTTTGAGATGAGCAGCGTTTATGTGCTGCCATCCTACCGCGAGGGTACTCCGAAGACGGTGCTTGAAGCAATGGCGTGCGGAAAGGCTGTAATTACAACAGATGCTCCGGGATGCCGTGAAACGGTTGAGGACGGAGTGAACGGCTGTCTTGTACCGGTAAAGGATGCCGGTGCGGTTGCCGAAAAGATGATATATCTTATCGAAAACCCGGACGAGATATCGCGCATGGCGGGAGAGGGCAGAAAGCTTGCCTGCGAGAAATATGACGTGAACAAGGTAAACGAGACGATATACGGCGTCATGAAGCTGTAGCTTCTTTGACTGAGCGTATCGGAGAAAAAGCTCTGTCTGTGAAGATTTATGGGTTACTGTTGCAAAATAATTACGAATTATCCGAAATTATCATTGACTTTTTTAGCGTAAGATGGTACACTTAGTGTAAGAAAACTTTTTTATAATATGCTATTTAATTTTAATAAAGGAGCTTGCATTATGAAAACTTCTTTCAGAAGATTTTTGTCTCTCGCGCTTGCGTTTATGATGATCGTAAGCTGCATGACGATCACTTCGTTTGCGGCGGAAGTGGGAGCTGATAAGCTGACCGTCACAAAATCCGTATCATCTGTATCGGCAGGCGGAACATTTGACGTAACGGTCAAGCTTAACTGCGCCGGTGTAAATGGCTATGCGGTGGAATATTCTGCGACAGGTGCGGCAATATACGGAACTCCGACGATAACAGGCGGTGACCTGCACGACACAAAGGGTAATAAGCTTGTTGTCGGATATGAGACACCGCAGACGATCAACGGTAATATCGTTAAGTATACATTCAAAGCTAACAGCGGCTTTACCGGAACAGCCAAGGTCACGGTATCTCTGACGGCTAAGGATTCCTCCAATGCCGTTATAGTGAGCGCGTCAAAGACCGTAAGTGTTACTGTCGGCTCTTCGACTCCGCTTACAATTAAACAGCAGCCTGTAAATTTTACTGGAGCAATAGGAGATACTGCAACATTCAGTGTAACAGCGACCGGAAGCGGAACGCTGACATATCAGTGGCAGTACAGCAGTGATAACGGTAGCAGCTGGACAAATGCAGCAGCAAGCGGAAACAAGACCGCAACGATGACAACCGAAATAACGACAGGCCGTCTCAAATTTGTCTATCGTTGCGTAATAAGGGATGGATCCGGAGCAGAGTTAAAGACCGATAATGTAAAGATGGTTCCGGATTTTGCGATTATTACACAGCCCAAAAATGTAAGCGGATCCATAGGTGATACCGTAAAGTTCAGCGTGGTTGCAGCAGGAAGCGGACTTACATATCAGTGGCAGTACAGCAGTGATAACGGTAGCAGCTGGACGAATGCAGCAGCAAGCGGAAACAAGACCGCGACAATCACAACCGAAATAACGACAGGCCGTCTCAAATTTGTCTATCGTTGCGTAATAAGGGATGGATCC
>JAZQNC010000242.1:0-9450 GCA_045627165.1 Eubacteriales bacterium | reverse complement strand
CTTGCCGACAACGGTTACGTTGACGATTATTATTCTCTGCTTACGCAGACAGCCTTTCCTAGCTACGGCTGGCAGATCGCCAACGGCTCTACCTCGCTCTGGGAACAGTGGGCCTATGACGGCAGTATGCATTCCCACAGCCACGCATTTTTCGCCGGAGCGGACGCTTCCTTCTTCCGTATTTTCTGCGGAATAAGACCTGCGGGGATCGGATTCGGACATGTCAGGATCGCTCCCTGTCTCCCCGAAAAGATGAGCTTCGCTTCCTGCTCTTTCAGAACCGCTTACGGCACTTTTGCCGTAAAGGCAGAAAAAATCAGCGAAGGTTTTGCCCTTTCGCTGACGATACCTCCGAACACCGAGGCAGAAGTCGTATTTCCCGCTGTCGAAAACAGGGACGATTACGCGCTCTTCGACGGAGAACACAACATTCCCTTTACCGATACGCTGACGACAGGCTCCGGAACATATATGTTCCGCGTCGTACCGAAGAAGTATCTTGACAGTCAGGTATACTGAACCCCCACTGACGAAACGCAGAACATTATATCTTAATATCTTACATTAACAGAATCGGCCCGCCGCAGGCAATGAAAAGCTCCGCGGCGGGCTTGTTTCATTATATCGGGAGGTTAAGCGAACAAATCCGCAGACCTGCCATCAGATCTTCACCAGAGCGCCGCCCTCTGCTCCGTATTCGATGCGCCTTCTGCTGTCGATGAATTCGTCCACCGCGCGAAGGAAATCGTCCTGAGACGCAAAGACCGGCTTTGAAGAAGCGATGATCTCCTCCGCCTTTTCGGCTCCGTTTTTCAGCAGCTCGCAGGCGAGATAAATCTGCCCCGCCGCCGATACAACGCAGGCAAGCTCGTGATCGGTTATACGGTAATCCGCGCCGTGAGCCGTACCCTCCGCGCCTCCGATATGAGGATGAATGGCAGGCATGACCGCGGCGATATCGCCCATATCGGTACAACCGGTTCCCCAGCCGTAATGGCGGTTGGAGCGTTCCTTTCCGAGAGCGTCTGCCATGACCGAGCAGGCGAAATCGGCAAGCGTTTCATTGTTGTTCAGCGGAGTATAGCCGGGCATATCCGAGATGACCACATTTGCGCCCATGGCAAGCGCCGCTCCAGAAAGAGCGCGGTTGATCTTTCTGTTTTCACGCCTTATCGCGTCAAAGGACGCTCCACGCAGATAGCTTTCAAGGCATACCCTGTCGGGTATCGCGTTCACCGCCGTGCCTCCGCAGGTTATTATGGGATGGAATCTTATATGGTCGCCGTCCGGGAAGGTCTCGCGCAGCGAATTGGCGGCGGAAAGACCGAGCTCCGCGGCATAGAGGGCATTTATTCCTCTCTGAGGCTCGCCGCCGGCATGTGAAGCCCTGCCCTCATAGGTCATGTTCTTGACTATACAGCCGTTCTGACCCTTTCCGCAGTCAAAGTCTCTGCTTCCGCAGGTATGGAACATGAAGGCTATGTCGCAGTCACGGAAAAGTCCTCGGCTCATAAGCTCGGTTTTTCCGCCGTAATACTTTATTATTCCCTTTTTGCGCAGCTCTTCTCTTTCGCCGAGCTGTAAAAGCTCCTCCGCGGGAGCGGCGCACAGCCTTATGCTTCCCGACATGGAGGCAAGTATTCTTTCGTCCCTAAGCGCCGCCGCGATTCCGAGAAGAGCCGCAGACTGGGCGTTGTGGCCGCAGGCATGGACCGCGCCTGTAGCAGGGTCGGCGTCGGGATGGTTTGTGTTTATCAGCGAATCCATCTCTCCGAATATAAGGAGCTTCGGGCCCGGTCTTCCCGTATCAATATCCACGGTAAAGCCCGGGATGTTTCCGACTTTATTCACTCTGTAACCGAGAGCCTCGTACTTATCCGCGAGATAACCCTGGGTCTCCCATTCGTTGAAGCCGGTTTCGGGATGTTTCCAGATGTATTCCTCCGCGTCGAATATCAGTTTTCTGTACTGTCCGACTATATCATATATCAAACTGAATTTTTCGGGCATTTTTACCTGCTTTCTCACATAACGCCGCAAATCTCTGTCCGATCCCGGCGCGGTCTGCTGTATTCCGTTCAAGCTCATCCGAAGGACTGCTGTCGGTTTATCTTTACGGGCGGTCAGCGTCTCGATATCGCTTCAACCATTTTCGCGTTGAAGGTATCGTTGTCGGGTGAGGTTATATTCGAAAATCCCCGGTAGCTCCACACGGCGCGTCCGAAGCCGAGAGGCACAAGCACGTCGGCCATATCCGAAAGCCAGTTTGCGGCGCTTTCGTCGTCGGCATTCGCTATAACTCCGTATTCGCCGCAGTAGAGGGATTTACCCGACTTTGCGGAAAATTCAAGTGCGGGTTCCATATAATCCCTTATGAAATCCTTTCCGATTTCGGAATATTTCTGCATATTCTTCGGCACGCTTCCTCCGAAAAACGGCAGATGCTCCTGCGCTCTGAAGGGGAAGGAGACCGGCTTGGTATAATTTCTGTTCCAGTCTATCCACTGCGCTCTCTGATGAGTAAAGATAAAGGGCTCGTAGAAATGGAAGGTATAGAGTATATGCTCGTCGTCTGATACCGCAAGATTGGCGAGCTCTCTGACGTTGTTGTAGTTGTTGCCGCCTACGATGATGCGGCGGTCGGGAGAAATACCGAGAATGGCGTCGGCGGTCTCCTGCCAGAGCCTGTTCCACGGATCGGAATTTTCCCAGACAAGCTCGTTGAGCAGCTCAAAGCGCAGGCTGTCGCCCTCGGATTTGTAGCGCTGAGAAAACATTTTCCAGATTTTAATAAAATGCTCCTGACTGCCCCTGTCGGTGAACAGATTGTTCTTCGCGCCGTCTCCGAAGAAAAAGCCCGGCGCATGGTGCAGATCGAGAACAACGTTGAGACCGTATTTTCCGCAATACTTTATTACGTTGTCTATATACGCGAGACGCTGCTCGGAAAACTCACCCTGACCGTTGTCGAAGAAGAAATAGTCCACGGGAAGGCGGATGTGGTCCAGTCCCCACTGCTTCATTCTCGCAAAATCCGATTCGACTATATAGCTGTCAAAATGCGCCTCGCTCTTGCCGCCGTACTGGGAGATCCAGTGACCGAGATTTACGCCCGCCATGTAGTTCTTATATTCGTTCATTGAAATATCCTCCGTTTGTCTGTGATACATTTTTTCGACGTTCATCGTATTATGACTACCTTATACCACAGCTTTAATCAAAATGCAAGGTATTTTTCGATTTTTCCGTAAATAACCGCGGGAATTTTTACTCCGCTTCATATCAGAAAATCCGTGCAGGAACGGGAATCGGTCCTCCGTCTATTCGTTTGTTCAGACAGTGATGAAGCTCCTGTTTCTTCTGTCAAAGACGTATATTCTGTCAGGGTCAAACATGAAGCGGTGCGGCTCGCCGTTTTTTCTCTGCTCTGACGGCAGTCCATCAAGCGCGGAATCGAAGCCGCTTCGGTTCTCTTTTTCCTCGTAAACGCGAAGATAATCGGGAAGCGCCCTCGGCTCGGTGAGATAATAATCAAGGCGCATATATTCGCAGATCATAGCTTCATCCTCCGGAAGCATCTTCACCGCGCAGCCGTAAAGCAGATATCTCGCCTGCGCCTGCGCAAGCGATTGGATTCCGCCGAGAGAGGAGGTTCTTCCTCTTCTCAGCTCAGCCAGCAGCGATTCGTAAAAAGCGAAGGGAGACCTGACCTTTCCTGCTATATATTTCATGGTATTTGCGAAGCACCCTCCGTCATACCTGTCAACCAGCGCGGCGATCTCACGCAGATCCATAAGCTCGTCATAGCTTATCCAGGGGGTGGAAAGTACGGTGTATGGAGGATTTTCGTCATAGACTATTCCCCATTTCTCCGCGTCGTCTCTCAGCGCCGAGCCGTCAAGCAGCTTGAGATGTCCGAGCTGCAGCATGTCACAGCAGCCGTACACCTCGTCAAAGGATTTGCCGAAAAGGGCGTAATCCTCAAAGGGAAGACCCGCGATAAGGTCGCAGTGAACGTGGATATTTCCCGCGCTTTTTATTCTTGCGCAGGCGGATATTATTTTTCCGGTATCTCCCGCTCTCGAAACTGCCGAGAGAGTCCGGGGATTCGTTGACTGTATACCCGCCTCGAGCTGTGCGCGTCCCTTTTTGAATTTTCCGAGAATTTCAAAGTCCTCTTCCTCAAGCAGCGAGGCGCATATCTCAAAATGGCAGCACAGCGGATAATCGCTTTCGATAAGCCACCGCCATATCTCCCTTGCCCGTTCTCTGTCGGCGTTGAAGGTGCGGTCCACAAATTTCACCACCCTGACTTTTTCGCCGAAGGCGGCTATGTGTTCAAGGTCGTATGTCGTCTGTCCGACGCTTTTCATGCGCAGGCCGTTTTCCCGTCCCGAAAGGCAGAAGGCGCAGCGATAGGGACAGCCGCGGGAGGATTCGTAATATATTATGCTCGAATCGGGAACCGAGGTATAGGGAATACCGCTCTCCCCGAATTTTCCGTAGGGAGTTCCCTCGATTATCCTGCCCCGCGCTTCTCCTTTGGCTATCGAGATCCACGCTTCTTCGCCCTCTCCGCGGATAATGCGGTCTATACAGGGATGAGAATCGAGATAGCTTTCGTCCCTGAAGGAAACCTCGGGACCGCCGAATATTATCTCGCTGCCGGGTCTGAGCCTGTGAAGCGACGAGGCAAACGCCGTAAGCTCCGCAATATTCCATATATAGGCCGAAAAGCCGTATATATCCGCGTCAGCGTCGTACAGCGCGCGCAGCACAAGCTCCCGCCTGTCCTTGAGCGTACATTCGAGTATATCAACCCTTGTTTCGGAAGAGGGCATATTGTCCTCTACGGCCTTTTTTATGCACCTCACCGCGAGATTGGTGTGGACGTATGATGAATTAAGCGCGAATAAAAGTATTTTCATATTCAAGGTTAATTTTCACGGCTTAAAAAATAATCCGCATCCCAATCGAAGATGCGGATTACGCTGTTTCACAGATTCAGAATTCGGTCGGAATCTCAGAATTCCGCCTCGATGAGCTGTGTTCCGATGGCGAAAAGCAGTTCCTCGGACTTTTTCCATACAGCCAGAGAAGGCGACGAAACCGGTCCGTTTGAAACCCGGTAATTGGGCCAGCCGCAGGCGTTGCATATCACGTTGTCCGCCTCGAGAGCAAACGCTCCGTCATAGCCTATGTCGTATACCGCACGCAGAATGTCATTGAAATCGGTCGTACCCTGCAGCGGCGCAAGGTGGTCGTCGTGCAGACCGAAGTTGTCCTGTATGTGCATCGCGCCCAGCTTATCGCCGAGAACTCTGATGGCGTGTCCCTGATCCATGTGGCGCATATTGGCGTGACCGGTATCCCAGCACGCCGCCATAAGCGGATGATTACCCATGTAATCGAAGAACTCGACCATCTCCTCTCCGTCGAAGAAGAAGTGATTTGCTCCCATATTGCCCTCGGCGCTGTTTTCGGCGCAGAGCTTTACTCCGTATTCCTCAGCCGTCGGAAGAAGGTCTCTGAAAAACTTACCGTTTACCTCGAAATATTCTTCCTTGCCGCAGACCGCGTAGCCGGGATGAACCACAATGGCGGGTATGCCGACCAGTCCGCACACCTGAATGGAACGGACAGTGGCGAGAATTCCACGGTCATAGGCTTCTCTGCTGTTCTTCATGTCGAAGGCGTTCATCGCCGGGGAATGAGCCTGAATCAGCTTCGCTCCCCGCTTTTCGGCGGTCTCCTTTGCTTCGTCGGCGAAGCTCTTCCAGTCGTCCGAAAGCATCGCCGAACCCGGCTTCGCCATATTATAAAAGCTTATGTCTATGTTTTCAAATCCCGCGTCACAGATGAAATCTATACATCCGCCTACCGAGAATCCGGCGTGGGATATATCGCCCGTGGTTGTGGCGAGCTTGAGCTTTTTTTTCATGATCGTGTGTTCCGTTCAGATAATTTATGCGTTGAGAATGTCCTTTGCGACCTTTTCCAGATCCTCGTCGGACCAGAAGGGACTGGTGGAAAGATAGAGTGTACGGGAAAGGAGATCAAGGGATCTTTCGCACATATCGGGGGAATAGTTGTGGTTGAGGCCCCTGTTGGCTTCCATCTTGAAGCAGTCCATGAGAGGATGGAACGCTCCGCGCTTTTCCATGACGGGAGTCCAGTTGGTGTAGATATGCTTGCCGGTGTCGATCGGCACTGTGCCGCCCAGCTTTGCCTGAGCTTCTCTTGCCTTTTCAGCCGTTTCGAAACGGAGGGCGAGAGTCGTGGAGCAGTCGCCTTCGTTGTCATGGGAAGGAGCGACGGTATACTTTTCGCTGACCGCGTCCATAAGATATTTTCTGCTGTGACGGAGACCCTTCATCAGATCGGGAAGTCTCTTGAGCTGTTCACGGATGATAGCGCCGTGGAATTCGCTTACACGATATTCCGCTCCGCAGAACTGAGGCTCGGTAACGTCGTCAAGCTGAGAGCCGAAGAACGCGATAGCCGCGGAATCGTGGAATATGAGAGCGCGCTCATATATCTGACGGTTGCTCGTAAAGAGCGCGCCGCCCTCGCCGGAGGTTATGACCTTGAAATAGTTGAAGGAATACGCGCCCGCGTCACCGATGGAACCGAGCTTTCTTCCCTTGTATTCGCCGCCCACAGACTGGCAGGCGTCCTCGACGACTGCAATACCGTACTTTTTGCCGAGAGCGCAGAGCGCGTCCATATCGGAGGGGAAGCCCTGAATATGTACGGGAATTATCGCCTTGGTGTATTTGCTGATAAGCTTTTCGCAGGCTTCCGCATCCATGGTAAGTGTTTCGTCAACGTCGCAGATCACCGGAATGGCGCCGA
Organism: Eubacteriales bacterium; assembly: GCA_045627165.1. Classification (GTDB taxonomy): domain Bacteria; phylum Bacillota; class Clostridia; order Oscillospirales; family CAG-272; genus JAZQNC01. The sequence continues at coordinate 2,595 of JAZQNC010000242.1, read as the reverse complement.
CCGCGGTGACCGCAAGAGCGGTAGCTATGTATGTGTATGCGGGAACGATAACTTCATCGCCGGGGCCTATGCCCAGACCGATAAGGGCGGACTGGAGGGCGGCAAAACCGGAGGTCATGAGCAGAGCGTAATCGCAGCCCATGAATTCCTTCATCTCTATTTCACAGTGCTCGACTTCCTGAGGACCACCGTTTATCTTGAACAGACATCCGCTGTCGATAACGCGGGCGAGAGCGTCTTTTTCTTCCTGTCCTACGTAGTACATTGTTTATATTTCCTTTCGTTTCTTCGGTTAGTTATTATATTGACCTGTGCTTCTCCGCTCAGAGCTCTTCGGCAATGCGGAGATTTTCGTTGATTATTCTCGTGTCCGCGTCGTCGGTAAGGCAGAATGCCGCGCCCGCGGTGAAGGTGCGTATCTCATAGCCGCCCAGAGGTATCTGGTCGTGAGAGGGGAAGTAGGCGTTGTAGCCGTTTGTGTTGCTCAGAGAGAGTGTGTGACGGTAGGGGCTGTAATCACGGAGACGGAGCGTGATATCGGTGAATATCTCGAAGGGGAAGGGTACAAAGAGTATCGGTCCCACTGCGATAAGCGTCTGGCGCATGGAGAAATGCTTTTCGGTCTCGCCCTTTTCGTATGCCTCTTTGATGAGGAGCAGACGCTTGTATTCGAGACGCTCGATATTTACCAGCTCGTCGGGGTTGCATCTTGCCTTGACTGCCGCGATATCCGCTTCAACTTCTTCGAGAGCGGGCAGGGGCTTGTAGGGCAGATTGAGCTCGTCTACTGCAACTTTCAGGTCTATATCGGAACGGTAATCCTTTATCGCTTTCCAGCAGCGCACCGCGTCGTATGCGGCGCGGCAGCCCAGCTCGTTTACATGGCTCATATCGCCGACAGTCTGACCGTTGGTAAGTCTGGGGCCGGTATCGCCTATCGCTCCGTTGAAGAATACCGAAAGCACTCCGCTTTCGTTCTGGAGACGGTCAACCATGATTCCCGACCAGTCGCGGGAGATCTGATCGCAGCGTCCCGCCGCAGTGCCGTGACATCCGTAATGTATCATATTCACGATTCCCGAACCGTCCGTGCCTCTGACGGCGATCACCGTCATTGTCTTGTCGAAGGAACCGTAGGGGTTCTGACCGAGAATAACGTCGCCGCTGCGGAGTATCTGACGGCGGTTGATGCCCACCTCGCTCTGTACTGTCTCGATACCGATCATCGCGGGCTTCACGTTTTCGTATGCTTCCTTTGCCGCTTCCACAGCCATGGGAAGGAGAATGCCCTCAACAAATTCGACGTCCACATCACCCCAGCCGTCCATCGAGGTACAGGTGGGACCCGAATGAGTATGTGTGGCGCTGAAGGTGACATAATCGCGGTCAAGGCCTGTCGCCTCCGCGATAAGATCGCGTATGCGGTCGTTGATTGAGTTCTCAACGTCGCCGAGGTCCGCGCTGAGCATGATCACCGCGCTGTCTCCCTTTTTGAAGGAAACCGCGGTAACGTTAAGGTCATCGTTTTTTGACGTGCTGTGAAAATCCGGAATATAACCGTACAGGCAGCATCCGACGGGAGGCGTTATGCATCGTCTCGCGGCGCCCGCCATAAAAATTTCCGACATATATTTTATCCTCCGATAAGATTATTTTCGTATCATGGTGATATAATGGTATCACAAAATCGGATAATAGTCAAGTGCTTTATTGAATAATCATAACATCCGCCCGAACCGTCGCATAGCGTGAAAAGCGGTTTCACACACTGCTTTTCCGAATGTTTCAATCGCACATCCGATCATGTTGTTTTTCTCATAATCCGTTCAATTCCGTTCAAAAGGATCAAAATCGGAAATTATTCGGATTTTTTTGAAAAAAGTACTTGACAAAACCCGGATGATGTGATATAATATCAACCGTCAGCGAGAGAGCAGACAACAAAACGGAAGCTCAGGAGCAGACAAACCGATGGGAGCATAGCTCAGCTGGGAGAGCACCTGCCTTACAAGCAGGGGGTCACAGGTTCGAGCCCTGTTGTTCCCACCAACGGCCCGGTAGTTCAGTTGGTTAGAACGCTAGCCTGTCACGCTAGAGGTCACGAGTTCGAGTCTCGTCCGGGTCGCCATTTTTTTGTCGGTATCAACCGGCAGAAATGCCTCTGTAGCTCAGTTGGTAGAGCAGGGGACTGAAAATCCCCGTGTCGTTGGTTCGATTCCGATCGGAGGCACCACGGGTGACAGCAGTTGCCCGTATGCGGATTTAGCTCATTTGGTTAGAGCGCGACCTTGCCAAGGTCGAGGTGGCGGGTTCGAATCCCGTAATCCGCTCCATATAAGTACGCACCTCCGGGGGCACTGAATTGCCATTTCCGTGGCGGTGCGTATTTCATTCGGCGCCATAGCCAAGCGGTAAGGCAGAGGTCTGCAAAACCTTTATCCCCGGTCCGATTCCGGGTGGCGCCTCCATGTGTCGCTGTCTTAATAGATAGCGGCGAGAAAACCAGCGATTTTCGCTGGTTTTCTTCGTTTTTCGCCGTTTTTCTCGCTTTTTCAAAAATCGAGTTTTTGTTGAAATAAAAAGATATCATTTGAT
>JAZQNC010000241.1:0-4607 GCA_045627165.1 Eubacteriales bacterium | reverse complement strand
CCATGGGAGCGCCGCATTTCGGACAGTTCTTATCCGGAAGGTCAAAGCCCGAACCCACCGAGCCGTCGGTGAAGAATTCGCTGTATCTGCAGTTCGGACAGCGGTAATGGGGCGGAAGGGAATTGACCTCGGATATGCCGCCCATCGCCGCCACAAAGCAGGAGCCTACCGGGCCTGGTGAGCCGACGAGATATCCACAGCTCTCGGAGAAGGTCACGAGCTTCTGCGCTATCACATAAAGTACGGCAAAGCCATGCTTGATTATAGAGTCAAGCTCACGGTCGAGACGCTCCTTGACTATATCGGGCAGAGGATCGCCGTAAAGCGAGGTCGCCTTGTTGTAGCAGCGCGTCTGCAGATCCTCTTCCGCTCCCTCCATTGTCGGTGTATACGTTCCCTTGGGTATGGGACGGATGTTCTCGTAATCTATCATGTCGGCGATGAGGTTTGTGTTTGTCACGACGACCTCAAACGCCTTTTCCTCGCCGAGATAGGAAAATTCGGCGAGCATTTCGTCTGTCGTGCGGAAATAAAGCTCTGCGTCTCTGTCGGCGTCCTTGAATTTCAGTCCGGTGAGCAGTATCTTGCGGGTTATTTCCTCGTATTTTTCGGTAAAGTGAGCGTCGCAGGTGGCAACTACCGGCTTGCCTGTCTCTTCGCCGAGAGCAACGATCCTGCGGTTCAGCTCACGCAGAGCCTCGTCGTCCGCCGCCTGCCCCTCGTCTATGAGATAACGGTTGTTTGATATGGGCTGTATTTCGAGATAATCGTAGAACTCGGCTATATCCAGTATCTGCTGATGTGATTTGCCGCTGAGAATGGCCTGAAAAAGCTCTCCCTCGGAGCAGGCCGAGCCGACGATAAGTCCCTCCCGGTACTGCTTGAGCACGGTCTTCGGTATTCGGGGATTGCGTCTGAAATAGTTGAGATAGCCGAAGGACACAAGCTTGTACAGATTTTTCAGTCCGGTTTTGTTCTTTACCAGCAGGATGATGTGGTTGGTTTTCAGCTTGAGAGGGTCCACCTTGTCGCTCATGGCGGTCTGGAGGTGTGCGACAGTCTCAACTCCCTCGTCTCTGAGCCGCTGAGCCATGCATCCGAAAATCGCGGACAGCATGAACGCATCGTCAGAGGCGCGGTGATGATTGAAGTCCCCCAGTCCGTAATGCTCGGCTATCGAGTCAAGGGTATGTCTGTTCAGGTCGTTGTTGACATAGCGCGACATGGCAACCGTATCAATATAGGTGTTCGTAAACGCATATCCGTTTGCCTCGGCAACCTTGCGGATAAAGCCGGTATCGAATCCGGCGTTGTGCGCCACAAGCACGTCGTCACCGGCAAATTCGAGAAACGCCTTTACCGCCTCCGCCTGCGAGGGCGCGCCGGCAACCATTTCGTCGGTAATGCCGGTAAGCTCGGTGATGTTTTCGGGGATATGCTCGCCCGGGTCGGCATAGGTGCAGAACTCCGCAAGCTTCTCGTTTCCTCTCATGCGGACCGCGCCTATTTCGGTGATGTTGCAGTTGACCGCCGAAAGACCGGTGGTTTCTATATCGAAGAACACGAAGGTGCCGTCAAAGGGGATGTCGGTATCCTCTTTCTCCTTTGACTGATAATATACGGCTTTGGCGGTATCGTCTACAAAATATCCCTCCATGCCGTATATTACGTTCTGACCTATTTCCTCACCCGTCTCCATGGCAAGAGGGAATGCCTGCACGTTTCCGTGGTCAGTGACGGCGACAGCCTTGTGTCCCCATTTGTTCGCCAGCTTTACTATATCCTTCGGAACAATGGTCGCGTCCATGGTGGAAAGCTGGGTGTGAAGATGAAGCTCCACACGCTTCTGCTCCGCTTTGTCCTTGCGCTTTATATCGGAGATTCTGAATATGGAATAGGGGGAAAAGGTAAGCTCGCCGTCGAATTTGTCGTTTTCAAGATCGCCCTGCGCCGCGACTATGTCGCCCGGCTTGACCGTATCCATGAATTTCTCGGCTTCCTCCACCTTCATTATGCGCTTGCAGTATATGGAGGACATCTTGTCGGTAATGCCGAAGGTTATGGTAGCCTTGTCTCCCCTTCTCGTATCCTTGCGCTCCATGGGCATTATCATACCCACCGTATTGACGTTCTTCATCTCGCTGTTCATCGCGCCTATGGATATGGGAGATATCGGAAATTCCCTGCCCCATATCAGCTCGGGAGAGGACAGGTCGAAGGTCATGTTTCCGGTCTTTACCGTGTAGTCGTCAATATTTTCGAGATTCTCCGCGCCGTCGAACATGGATGTGGTCTTGGGAACGGGCTTGTTTTCACTTCTGCCCGCGGAGTACTGAGACGAAGCGAACTCCCGCCTCATTGCCTCGATGCGCGCCTCATTGCGGCGTTTCATCTCTTCGGACATTGCTTCCTCGTCCTTCGTGCGTCTGATCTCGGTCAGCACGTCGATGCCGAATTCACTGCGGATTATATTTGAGATTATTTCCGGCGTATGAGCGTCGCAGAGCAGCTCAACTCCGCCGTCGCTGAAAAAGACGTTCACCGTCAGCTTTCCGTCGCCGTACTCGTAGGTATAGCGGTCAAAAAATCCGCGGGATACCGTACCCGTGCGCTGAGTCTCGGCAATTACCTGCGGTATGTATTCGGAGGAAAAAAGCTCCTTCGGATATGACGGGAGTATGCGCACCAGATTAAGCTCGTAGGCTGACGCAATGGCGTCCTCCAGCTTATACAGCGTTTCCTTTTCGATAAGCGAGGTGAACGCGGCGTTTACCTCTATTATGCGCTTTTCCTTTTCTATGCGCGTGGCGGTGCTTATCCCGTCACGCATTATATCCCGGAACGCTCCGTTGGGATTATATTTTTTGAATACTTCAAGTAATGTTTTCGACATGGCTTATCAGTCTTTTATGAGTGTCGCCGCGGACACTGAAATATCGTCGCAAAACCGCCGAAAACGACCGGCAATCGGAGAAACCGGCTGCCGGCCGTCTGTCAGACAGCGGAATCGGATCTGTTTTCGTTTATTCTATCGGATAAGGTGCAGTCCAGGGCTTGCTGTTATAGGGAATGGTGTTGGGCTTATCCTCGCGGGGATAGGGATCGCGGTCGTCGTTTTCCCAGAGCTTTCTCTGGTTTTCGTCGCGGAAATCGGGAATATCGAACTGTTTTCCGTCATTGAGTACGCTCTGCCAGCCGAGAATCGCCACAGCCGACATTGCCGCGGCGCGGTAGCAGTCGAAATAGGGCTTCATTTCGCCCTTTATCATGCGGACGAAGTTGTAGTTAACCCAGAAATCTCCGCCGCCGTGAGCCGCTTTGTCGGCAAGAGAAGCATTCGTCTGCCACTGAGCGTCATATTCCTCGGCTTCCTTTCTTCCCTCGGGAACTTCCCATGAATTGTACACGGCTCTGATACGGCCTTCGTTTCCTCTTACGGTCTCTATTCCGCCCTTTGTGCAGCCGAGACGATACCAGTTGCCGTGAGGTCCGAAGCTGCAGGAGCCTGAGATACGGAACATGGAGCCGTCGTCGGTCTCGACCAGCATGATACCGCAGCTGTCGGCGTTGTAGCGGTGACGCTCGACGGAATATTCGGGATCGAATACCGTCTTACCTATGACGCGCTTCGGCATTCTGTCGGTTATATACATAAGGGGAGCGAGAGAGTGGGTGGAGTAATAGGTCTTAGGATTGAACTTGCGCCAGTGATATTTTTCGGGAGCGTAGGACGCGCTCTGCGCCGCCGTCATGGGATGAACATATTCACCCTCGGCGAAAATCACACGTCCGAAGCTTCCGTCGCAATAGCGGCGTTTAAGCTCCTCGACGCCCTTCATGTGCGGATAGTTTTCCGCCATGCAGTAGAGAGTGCCGGTGCGTTCGACTGCGCGGCATAGCTCCACACATTCCTTCATCGTGGACGCCGCCGTGGTCTCGCTGAGCACCGGAATACCCTTTTCAAGTGCTTTTATCGCAAAGGGCGCGTGCTCGTTGAAGTAGTTGCAGAGCACTACTCCGTCAAGCAGTCCGGAATTTATGAATTCATCGAAGTCCGAGAACACCTTCACGTCCTCGGGACAGTAACCGATGCCTCGCTCTATTGATGACATCTCGCGGTCGCATATCGCGGTTATCCTGACGTCTTCAAGCTGTGAAAGCACATTCAGATACGCGCTTCCTCTTCTCGTGCCGAATACGCCTATACGTACTTTTTCCATTTTGACTGCCTTTCTGTATCCTCACAACGGATCATGTTAAACGTTTTTTATATTTTTTCTGTTTCATCCGAAGCTTCCGCGGCTTCTCCGGCCTCGTCTCCATATTCGCTTTCGTCGTAATAGTCCTTGTCGGCGTAGCGTTTCGCCTGTACAGAGAAAAGCTCGTAATATCTGCCGCGCTTCTTCATAAGCTCGTGGTGATCGCCCTCTTCTATGACCTCGCCCTGTTCGAGAACGATTATCTTGTTTGCCAGCGTCGCGCTGGACAGACGGTGTGAGACGAAAATCGTGGTCTTGTTATGGCTCAGCGCTTCGAACTGATTGAATATCTCCTGCTCCGCCATCGGGTCAAGAGACGCGGTGGGCTCGTCGAGTATGACCACGTCC
>JAZQNC010000240.1:0-3688 GCA_045627165.1 Eubacteriales bacterium | reverse complement strand
GATAACTGCCTTTGCAGCGGGCGCACGTAGACCTACGAGCGCTTTTTCAGCATGTACCCAGAGCTTTACTTACGGGGAGTTTACCCTCTTTGAGGGCAGGGAAGCGTATAAGCTAAAGTCGGCGGATAAGCTGAAGTTTTTCGATGAGCTCAGAGGAGATATTGAAGGAACCTATTACGGTATATATTTCTGCGAGCTGGCCGGATACCTGACCCGTGAGGGAATGGAGGAGGCCGGGCAGATGAAGCTTTTATATCTCAGTCTTCTGGCATTAACCAAAAAGGAATTTTCGCGCAGACTGGTGAGATGTATTTACGAGCTGAGGGCGATAGCTATAGACGGTGAAGCTATGAGAGCGGACGGACTGTTTTATTCGGGCAAATACTACGGTCTGCAGTCCGAGAATGTTGCCGGTTCGATACAGGTTAGCGAAACAACTCTGTATACCGTGCAGTATATAGAAAAAAAACCGCTCAAGGAGCTGTACAGCTTCTCCTTAAGCGGTGAGGTACTTGATGAATTGGAGAGAATCACAAAGGACTACATGGGGCGCAGAATAGACCGGCCGATGAAGTCACTGGAGATTCTTGAAGGTTTGATATAGTGGAATGTCATTCCTTGGAATCGATGGCGTTTTCAATCTGGCAGCCGAGTCTGTAAATGTAGGTGTAGTCACCGTTGCTGCCTGTAATCATGTTGCGGATGATAACGTTGCATTTGATGACGATGGGCGCAAGGGAATCATCGAATTCAAGATTGGTAGCGTACTTGACACGCATAGTGCTTCCTATCTGGAAATCATACGGCTCGTTACCGTCGATATGAATGCGCATTCCGTCGCTTGAAAAGTCGGTAATAACGCCGTCAATCCTGTTCCCATCAAACGTACAGACACAATCCATATTGGACGGAATACGTACGTAAAATCGTTTCTCTGTCATGATTAATTCTCCTAACTGATGTTCGGATGAAATAACATTTACACTACTGTTATTATATCGGATTTTTGTCCGAAAATATATACTTTTTTGAAAAAAATTACAAAAAATTTTCAAAAAATAAAATCTATTACTGAAAATAAAATGAGGAAATGCGATGAAAGAAAAGAAATTTTTGCAAATCATGGATAAGTATGCACAAACACATTTTAAAGACATTTACCTCAAAATGAGTGAGCAGGATTCGCAGAAGCTTCTCGAGCAGGTTGACCTTTTGGACTTCACGATGCTGGAGAATGCGAAACCGAATGCACTCGGCGAAAGCCGCGGCAGGATTGAGCCGATTAAAACGCTGACAATGGAGGAATATGCGGACAAAACAGATGAGTATCGCCGGATAGGTCTTGAAGCTGTGAGAGCAGGTAAAATAGGCGCAATCGTGCTTGCGGGCGGAATGGGAACGCGACTCGGATATGACCATGCCAAGGGTATGTGCGATATCGGACTGACCAGACCGGTTTATATTTTCCAGCGCATGATAGAAAACTGTATGGATGTTGTTCGCGAAGCGGGAGTATTTTTCCATATATACGTGATGACGAGTTACCTCAACGATGAGGAAACCCGGAGGTTTTTTGATGAACACGACTATTTCGGCTATGACAGGAATTATGTTCATTTCTATACGCAGGATATGTCGCCGTGTCTGGACAGTGACGGAAATATGTTTCTCCAGAGCAGATGTGAGCTTGCATGTTCTCCGAACGGCAACGGTGGCTTCTATTCATCTCTGATTAACTGCGGACTTGGAAGACGTGCCAAGGAGATGGGAATAGAGTACATGAATGTTTTTGCCGTTGACAATGTACTTCAGCGCATCGCGGACCCGGTGTTTGTAGGTGCGGTGATAGAAAGCGGCTGTGCAACCGGAGCAAAGGTGGTACGTAAATGTTCACCCGATGAACGCGTCGGAGCCATATGTCTTGAGGACAAAACACCGTCCGTAGTCGAATATTACGATATGACGGAGGAGCTCAAGGCCGCAAAGCTTGAGGACGGTACACCGGCATATAATTTCGGTGTTATTTTGAATTACCTGTTCAGACTCAGGGACATTGACGATGCTGTTCGGGAAAGACTGCCGGTTCATATGGTGTGGAAGAAGGTGCCGTATTACGGCGTTGTTGAGGACGGCAGTGCTGAGAAAACAAGCGGGGCGAACGTCATGGGAACGGTTCATCCGGACCGGCCCAATGCCTATAAACTGGAGACACTTTCGCTTGACCTTGTGCATCTGACAAAGTCCTGTCTGCCCTTTGAGGTTGACCGGGAGCGTGAATTTGCACCGATCAAGAATGCTGTGGGAGTTGATTCGGTGGAGAGTGCCAGAGAACTGCTGAGGAAGAACAATATCGAGCTGTAGTCCTCTATGTGCGATAAACAGAGTTTGGAATGCAATTAAAAAACCTTGCAAAATCGCAGGCATGTGTGTAAAATACATAAGTTAGAGCGCTTGCAAGCCATGTAGGCGTATCATTTTGATTCGGAGGAAGCATTTATGGAAAAGACAATGGACAAAATCGTAGCTCTTGCCAAGGCGAGAGGTTTTGTATATCCCGGTTCAGAGATTTACGGCGGACTGGCAAACACATGGGACTATGGTAACCTTGGTGTTGAACTGAAGAACAATGTCAAGAAGGCATGGTGGAAGAAATTTATCCAGGAGAACCCTTACAACGTAGGCGTTGACTGCGCCATCCTTATGAACCCCCAGACATGGGTAGCTTCGGGTCATCTCGGCGGATTCTCGGATCCTCTGATGGACTGTAAGGAGTGCAAGGAACGTTTCAGAGCAGATAAGCTCATTGAAGATTTCGCAGCTGAAAAGGGTATCGAACTGCCCAAGCCCGTTGATGCATTCTCACAGGAAGAGATGAAGAAGTATATCGATGACATCAACATCTGCTGTCCTTCATGCGGCAAGCACAATTTCACCGATATCCGTCAGTTCAACCTTATGTTCAAGACCTTCCAGGGTGTTACCGAGGATGCAAAGAACATCGTATATCTTCGTCCCGAGACAGCACAGGGTATTTTCGTAAATTTCAAGAACGTACAGCGTACCTCACGTAAGAAGGTTCCTTTCGGAATCGGCCAGATCGGTAAGTCCTTCCGTAACGAGATTACTCCCGGTAACTTCACCTTCCGTACCCGTGAGTTCGAGCAGATGGAGCTTGAGTTCTTCTGCAAGCCCGGCACTGATATGGAATGGTTCCAGTACTGGAGAGGCTTCTGCCGTGACTGGCTCATTTCTCTCGGTATTAAGGAAGATGAGATGAGACTTCGTGATCATTCTCCCGAGGAGCTTTGCTTCTATTCTAAGGGTACTACCGATATCGAGTTCAAGTTCCCCTTCGGTTGGGGCGAACTGTGGGGTATCGCTGACAGAACCGATTACGACCTGACTCAGCATCAGACCGTATCCGGTGAAGATATGAGCTACTCCGATGACGAGACCAGTGAGAAGTACATCCCTTACGTCGTAGAGCCTTCACTGGGTGCTGACCGTGTTGTTCTTGCATTCCTTTGTGCAGCTTATGACGAAGAAAACATCGGAACAGAAGAAAAGCCCGATATGAGAACCGTATTAAGATTCCATCCCGCACTTGCTCCTGTAAAGATTGGTATTCTTCCTTTATCAAAGAAGTTAAATGAAGGTGCAGAAAAGATTTACGCTGAACTTTCAAAGA
>JAZQNC010000239.1:0-4793 GCA_045627165.1 Eubacteriales bacterium | reverse complement strand
AGGCTCACGCCGTCGATCGACCAGTCCTTATAGGGATATCTGAATATATGATTCATTCCCTCGTGTATCACGACGCCGTTTTCGTCGATACAGTTTTCGATGAAGTAATCAACCGCGTCGGCGAGCGCCTGATCCGTAGCGCCGATGATCAGCACGGAGCCTCCGCTTTCGGAGATCGACCAGTCGCGTATGCTGTTTTTTCGTTCCGAACGGAGCGAATCATATATTTCCTCCGACAGAGCGCGGTTGGTAAGTCCCACAACGATCTGACTGTTCAGCGGTGGGACCTCCTCGTTTCTGCCTACCCAGTCGGTAGTGATCGGAATATCGTGCCCCAGCTCCTTCATTGCGCTGCGCAGCTTTACCGCCATTGCCGTAACTTCGCCGTTTGCCGTATCCGAGCGTAGTATTTCGGTCGGCTGAGAGATAAGCGGGGTGTCCGGCTCTGTCTGTTCTTCTTCACCCGCGTTTTCCTGCTTTTCACATCCGGTGAAGCAGAGAAGCAGCGCGAGCAGAACACACATTAAAACGACAGTCGTCAGGTGTTTCATCTTGTATCCGTCCTTTCGGAAATGCTCATCGCCGCGGACATGGCATATCCGCAGCTTTCGTGAAATAGATCCGTTTCCGTATTCGATCGGTTCAGGCGTTTACGTATTCGTGGGAAACCGTGTCCACTCCGTCGCCGGTGATCTCGAGGACCGTGCCGCCGTTGAGCTCCTTTTCCCAGTAACAGCCCGCGCCGGTTTTCAGACCGTAGATGAATATAACGTCCTCATAGCATACCACTGTGTTGTTGATGTGGTCGTGTCCCGCGATAAGATAACGGGTGTGGCCGAGCTTTTTTATAAGCTCGAACATTCCCTCGTCACAGGCGTAGCTGCCGATGCCCTCGTGCATGACTCCGAAGGAATCCTCATAACCCTCGTTCCAGCAGTCGCAGCCGAAGCTCTCGCTGTCCTTTATTGCCTTTCGGTCGATATCTGCCATGAAAGCGGAGTTGAGGCAGTCGTTATACGCATAGATCGGGATGTGCATTATCAGTGTGCTTTCCTTGCAGCCAAGCGCTTTGAGCTCCTTTATCTGCTGCTCGTACCATGTGAGCTGTTCGGGAATGAGCTTCGCCCAGGTTATCTGCTCGTTTCCGTCACTGTCAATATAGGGTGCGCGGTCGTGGGAGTCCATCATGATGATGCCCTCGACGCATTTTCCGCCCTCCATGACGGCGATGGTGTAGTTACCGTTTCCGAGCTCCGCGTCTCCCCGCTCATATACGCAGTGAGGTCTGTTCAGATAGCTTCCGACCACCTTTTCCACCATTTCGGGGCCGCCCTGATTGTCATGATTTCCCCACACGGGAGCCCAGGGAGTGCCGTACTTTTCCATGAGGTCTGCGAAATGCTCATAGGAGCCGTAGCTTCCCGCCCAGGCTATATCTCCGCTGACAGTAACGAGATCGGGCTTTACCCGATTCATCAGAGTATCGACCGTGCGGATAAGAAGCTTGCCGTTTTCGTGTCCGTTTTCCCATTCGCCGTCGCCCAGCTGCGGATCGGTGAGGTTGAGAAGCATAAAGGGTTTGCCCGGTTTTTTCTCAAGCTTTATCATTTTGTATTACCTCTCGGTTGTGTTTTTGATTTTTGTGCGCTTATTTTAGCAGAAAGCCTTCGGTCACGGGACGAGGTGTGATGTTTTCTCTCTGTGCGATGTATTTCAGTATCAGCGGCAGAGTGTTCAGCGTGTTTTCGTCGTCGGGAAAGGAAAAGACGGTAAGCTCGTTTTCGGAGATGAATTTTTCTGCGTCGTATTCCATTATACCGACCTTCGTTCTGGGAATATACACCATGCTGTTGTTGATATAGACGGGAGTATATCCCTTTTCTTTAAGCGATGAACGCAGGCTGTCCGATTTTTCGATAAGTCTCAGTCCCGTCTTGTCCGATGTGTACAGACGGGTGCTTTTTTTGGTCAGGTCGTGAAGCAGATGGTTTGCTTTCTCTATTCCTTCGATGAAATCATCGTCTTCTCCGCGGTATTCGCCGGTGATGCCTATCTCCATGCCCGAAGCCATTATCATGCGCAGAGCCGCGTAGTCGTTTTCGATAAAATCGGGTGTGACGAAGAAGGTGGCTCTGACCCCGTATTCGCCGAGAATGTCGAGTATGTCCTTTGTCAGCTTTCCCGCGGTGAAGGTGAAGCAGACGGTGCGCCGGACGTTATCCGTGACCTTTTCCGAAATTACCGGTGAGTCGGTTATTTTCGGAGCTTCGGTCACTGTCGTCTGCGCGGAAAGCGAGTATTTTTCGAGAAGCTGCCCGAATGAAAGCTTTTCGCTGCCGTCGCCTATGCGCACCGCGTTGCCGTCGGTTTCGAGGCTCATCCCAAGGCAGACGCAGACTATATGCGCCGGAACATACCGCTGTCCCACATAGATAAGGTAGGTCGCCACGATGTTTTCGGCTCCGTCCTGGGTATACATTTTGTTGTTGTTGAGGTCGAAGGTGATGTATCTGTCGCCGCGGCTGATCATCACGTTGTTAATATTGGTGTTTTCCTTGATCGTCACGCCTTCGATGCCGCTGAAAACAGACAGCGGGACATAGCATACGCCGAATATGTTTTCCGGCGGATACTGTTCGCCGCTGCTCCATACATCGTCGCCGATGAAAATCCTCGGCGAGGACGCTTCCGCTCCGCTTATGTTCCACGCGGAAAGGATCACCGCCGCAACGATGCAGAACGCTGTTATTGCAGACGCGATTATCAATCTGTTTTCATGTTTCATAATGCCGAAAAATCACTGTACAGAGGTGTCTGAGTTCGGAATATAATATGCCACCGCCAGGTCCACAACCATGCCGTAGCTCTTTGTGCCGTCGCTCTGTCCCTGGGATTTGAGGTAGGTGTTGTTTATCGCGCCGCTTACGGTGGAGGCAACCGATTTGCGGTACTTTTCGTAGAAGCTGTTGTATGCCGAAATCTCGTGCCTGATGCGCATATCGGTATAATATACGAAGCTGTAATACAGCTCGCTGTCGGCGGAATAGAGCGCGTTCATTACATATTCCAGCATTCCGATATAACCGGAATATCTTATGTAAGCGTCGTCGCTCTCTATGCAGACGAGAAACGCCATGAAATTCGCTTCGTTTTCGGGAGCGATACCGCGCTGATGAGACAGCTCGTGAGCCGCCGTATAAGGCAGAGTATAGTCGGGGAAATTGATATTTATATTTGCTTCGCCGGTGTAATAGGTATATACCCCCGATATGTGGGTATAGGTCATGGGCTCGCTGAGAGCTATCGCCTTTACGTTTGAACGGAGTCTGGGGATAAAGCCGTATTTTTCGCAGATAACGGCATAGGAGTCGTTGAGACGGTCGTTCATCTCGGAAATCGAATAGGGCATTACCGAAGAACCGCCGTAGATGAAATCAATATTGTCAAGCTCCGCCTCTGTTTTTTCGCGGAGTATCAGCGCGGTATCGTACAGCTCCTGAGCCGACACCCTGCGTCGCTCTATTTCCAGCTTGTCGGCAAGTGTGCTTCCTCTGTACCCCGCGGCAAAGCCCAGAACGAACAGCGAATAGAACAGCGTCACTACGGCGGCAAGGGAGGCGATATATCTCCATGAGCTGTCATAGTCGCGCTTTATCGCCCGTATACCTCCCCATATAAGCAGAGCGGCGATGACAGGCAGCGTGATAACTATGGATTCAGCCAGAGAAAATGGTATCCATCCGGTAATATACGCAAGAACGGCGCGGACGCAGGAGCTTATGTATCTGTTGAACGCATCCGCGAAGGCGGAGCTGTTCAGAAAGGCAATGTGCAGTCCCGCCGAGCATATGCAGATGATATACAGCACAAAAGCGGGAACAGGTATATATTTATGAAAGAATTGTCTGATCGTTTTCATTTTCGGGTTTTGCGGAACAGATCAATCCGGCGATATCGGGCGCGGGAGGCGAAGAAATCTCCAGCCGTTCTCCGTGATGCTCAAAAGCAAGAAAATATGCGTGCAGGGCATGGCGCGTCATGCCGTAAAGTCCCTCTGTGCCGTAAAGATAATCGCCCACGAGAGGATGACCGATAAAGACCATGTGTACCCTTATCTGATGCGTGCGCCCCGTAACCGGAGATACTCTGAGCAGAGTCATATTTCCGAACCGCTCGATGACCTCGTAATCGGTGCGGGCGTATTCTCCCTCGCCGTCGCCGCAGCATTCACGGGTAATTATGCTCTCTCCGGCGCGGCGGATGTTTCTTATTATCGTTCCGCTGTCTTCTTTTATGTTTCCCTCGCAGACCGCGAGGTATTTTTTCTCGAATCCGCCCTTCTGCAGCTGTAATGCCAGCCGTCCGGCGGTATACTGATTTTTCGCCACAAGCACAACTCCGCTGGTATCGGAGTCAAGACGGTTCACCGCGCGGAACACAAATGGAATGTCCCGCGACGAATAATAATATGCCAGCGCGTTTGCGAGCGTGTCGTCACGGTGGCGGTAAGAGGGATGAGTGGGCATTCCGCAGGGCTTGTCGCAGACTACGATATCCTCATCCTCGTATAATACGGAAAGGGGAAGCTCATGGGGCTCGATGAACGTGTTGACCTCTTCCGTGCGGTCGGAGACGTCAAGCTCGAGGGTGTCTCCCGTACGGAGCATGACTCCCACGTGAACAGGCTCGCCGTTGAGCAGAATTCCCCCTTCAAGCGCTTTGAGCCGCGTCAGGCTGCCGCGTGATAACCCGATCTCCCGTCTTGCAAAATCACGGATCATCATGCCGTCGTA
>JAZQNC010000238.1:0-4637 GCA_045627165.1 Eubacteriales bacterium | reverse complement strand
TTGGGAACAATGTTGCAAGCAGCTGCTCTTGCTCTTCTGAAGTCGCCCTTCTTATGCGGTCCGTCCAGGATCATCTGGTCGCCTGTGTAAGCGTGGATGGTGCTCATGATACCGGAAACGATAGGAGCGTAGTCGTTGAGAGCCTTAGCCATAGGAGCGAGGCAGTTTGTTGTGCAGGAAGCAGCGGAGATAATTGTGTCTTCCTTGGTAAGTGTCTTCTCGTTTACGCTGTAAACGATAGTCTTGAGGTCGTTGCCTGCGGGAGCGGAGATAACAACCTTCTTGGCGCCTGCGTCGATGTGAGCCTGAGACTTTTCCTTGGAGGTATAGAAGCCTGTGCACTCGAGAACAACGTCAACATCGAGCTTGCCCCAGGGGCAGTCAGCAGCGTTCTTCTCTGCGTAGATCTTGATTTCCTTACCGTCAACGATGATGGAATCTTCTGTGGATTCAACTGTGTGCTTGTTCTCGCCGATTCTGCCGAGGAAAGAGCCCTGAGCTGTATCGTACTTGAGAAGGTGAGCGAGCATAGCGGGGCTGGTGAGGTCGTTGATAGCAACTACTTCATAACCCTCAGCGTCGAACATCTGACGGAAAGCGAGACGGCCGATACGACCGAAACCGTTAATAGCAACTTTTACTGCCATGGTATATAAATCCTCCGAATTGAGTTTATTTGAATATATTTTCCAACATGGTATATTTTAACGCAAAACGCCTTCAATTACAAGTGCTTTTGATGATAATTTCAATATTTGTTACAATTTACAGGATATTGAGACAGAGCAGCCGTATCATTTTTTCTTTACGAGAAAGGCGTTTGGCAACATGCGCCCGTAGTTGGGGTTTGCCGACGAATTTCTGTTCAGTATCTCTCCGTTGTATGCTATTACCGAGCTGGAGCCTCCGTCGCAGCAGGCGGCGTTGACAGCTCCGTAACGGAGCATTATGTCCGCCATATCGCCCACGGTACAGCCCACGCTCCAGGTGAGATCGCGCCCGTCTATCACCAGCATTATTATAACGCCGTCCTCACGCTGTCCTATGGCTGTGCGCGGCTGGAGTCCGTAGCCCGCCGAGCCCGACACCTGAGCCTTGCCGTCGGCAACAAGTACGGGACCGAACTGTATTCCGTCGCGTATCTCGTAGTTCTGCCATACCGAGATATTTCCCACCACAAGATGATCGCTCTCGGTCAGCACCACGGAGCCGTAGGTCGAAACGTATTCCCCGCTTATCGTTCCGTTTGAACAGCACAATCCGACCACCTCGCCGCCGCTTCCCTGCCCCGCGAAATCCATAAAGCCCGAAGCGTTTATTCCGGCGATCGCGTCGTCCCGCGAGAGATATTCCTTTATGCGCAGTCCCTGAACACCGGGATAATCGGTGGTTCCGAGATAAACCCGCGAGGGGTCGTCGATCAGCATTGCAATTCCCTTGTAGCCCGAACCCGTGACCTCGCTTATCAGCAGTCCCTGTCCGCTGTCGTTCACCTTTACGGTATAGCCCGCGTAATCCCTGTCTCCGACGTCAAGCATACTGTGACCCGGAACGTCGTATTCAGACGACTTATCGGGCGCCGGCAGCTCGGTTTCGGGAGCCTCGGTTACAGCCTCTGTTATTTCCTGCGGCCTTTCGGTCTCCTGAGTTTTTTCGGTCTCATCCGCTTTTTCGGTTTCGGGCGCTTCGGTTTCGGGAGAATCGGTTTCTGTACTTTCCGGCGGCTGTTCGGTCTCTGGCGTTCTCGTTTCGAGCCAGTCCATGCCGCCGATGATATCGGGATTTCCCGCTCCCTTTCCCATGCAGTCATCAATTATCTCAGCCGGTATGAATGACGTGGCAAGCCAGCCGTGACTGCCGGTGGTCATTGCGGTTTCTATCCATATCGTGCGCCAGTAGGCGATATACGGCACCGTACTGTACACAAACCATATATAGACAAATCCCGCCAGCAGCCCCGCCGTTATTATGCCCAGTATGCTTTTTATCGTTATATATGCAGCTTTACTTTTAATGGTAATTACCTCGCCGTCATAAGTTATTATCTGTTTGCGCTATTATAACATGTCAATTTGTCCGCCAAACAATCTTTATGTAAATAATTAAGCAGTCCGCATGATCGTTCATACGGACTGCCCTATATTACGATTCTGATTTTTCCGCCGCGATGAACCCGTCTGTGAGGAGCTTCATCTGCCTTACGCAGCTTCTGTCATACTCGCTGAGGACGTCTGTTCCCCGTGTACGGGAGTAGAGCGTCATGGGAATATTTTCAAGCTCTGACAGATGATACTTTGCCGTGATCGGATAGCACAGCGACTCGGTAAAGGCATTTATGCAGCAGAGCGACTGTATG
The DNA here is from genome assembly GCA_045627165.1 of Eubacteriales bacterium. Classification (GTDB taxonomy): domain Bacteria; phylum Bacillota; class Clostridia; order Oscillospirales; family CAG-272; genus JAZQNC01. Next base: position 2,281 of record JAZQNC010000238.1, on the reverse strand, counting down.
CGGTCGGCCGCGGTCTCATCTCCGCGCTCAAAAGCGTCACAGAGCATACGGTAGAGCTGCGGGTGGAAATTCGCCATGACTCCGCAGTATCCCCACGCGCCCGCGCGCATCGTCTCGAGCAGCGTCTGGGCATTCGCGTTAAACAGTCCGAAAGCGGGATTGAGCTCCGATATGAGCTTCAGTCTTTCCCTGATCACAGCGGCATTGCAGCAGGTATCCTTGGCAAATGCGAAACGTCCGCTCTGCAGCATGTAGCGGAGCATCTTTTCGTCGATAAGACGCTTGCAGGGATAGGGACACTCGTACATACCGAGCATTATATTTTCGTCAATACCGGCAATGAGCTTATCTGTTTCGGCGATCCAGTTCTCGGAAGAGGTATTCGCGATATCGCTCCGGTTTGAGATAAGCACTACCGCGTCGGGTCCAGTGGCGGCAATGGCGTTCAGCTCGTGAAGCTGCGCGTCGGCGCTGTCCGAAATATGTCCCGAGGAAACGACGCTGAGCTTCTTTCCGCCTCTCGACGCGACAGCCCCCGCCTTCTTCACCACTCTGTCGGAAAGCATTACGCGCTCCGACTCATCGAGGAAGAATATCTCGGAGGACTGGCAGGACGCGAAAATGCCGTCGCAGCCGTTTTCGGCATAAAACTCCACCAGCGCGTCCACAGCGCCGAAATCTATGCTTCTGTCCGCGTTATAGGGCGTTATCATCGTGACGTATACGCCGCGGTTGATTTTATTCGTCATCGCCTTACTCCATATCAGTAACAGCCGTCACGGTATAGCCTGCCTCGGCCACAGCCGCCTTGAGCTGTTCGTCTGTGACTTCGCCCGAAATGACGACGACGGCGCATTTTTTCTCATGATCCGCCTTTGCCTTTACGCCCTTAATACCGTTGAGAGCCTGTTCGCAGTGAGCCGAACAGTGAGCGCATTTCATTCCTTCTATCGAAAGGAGCTTCTTCGTTTTCTTTGCAAATAACATCATTGTCCTCCATTCACTGTCCCGTCGAATCACTCGACGACGACATACAGTATTGCGGTTGCGGTGACGTCATACTCGGAACCTGCCGGAGCGTACTCGTACATAACACGATAAGTTCCTGCCTTCGACATATCCACGTCGTGCGCCACGCTTATCTTTCTCTTTGCCGCAGAGGTGAGCTCCACCTTTTCGCCGTCCACAATGGCGTCAGCGATATAATCCACCGGATTGAAGCTGTCGCCGACCTTCAGATACACATTGTACTGTTTAAGATACAGCGTCGGAATATATACTGCCGGAATGTTGCTGGGCGTATTGTAAACGTCGATAAGCACATCCAGATACTCCACATCACCCATGCTGTTTACAACGCTGTAGCGTATGCCGTAGCTTCCCTCGCTGTAAACGCTGAAATCCTTCGTTCCGAGAGCCTCATAGCGTATCTTGCGCGTAATGTCGCCGTCGATGCAGTCGACCGCCGTTACAAATGAGAGCGGAGTGATCGACGAAGAGAGCTTGCAGCGGGTAGAAGAATTTATCTTAAAGCGTATGGGAGTGTAGTCGGTGTAGATCAGAGAGCAGGATCTGCGCGCGATGTTGTTCGAGCTGTCGCATACCGCATAGGTGACCTTTGCCAGTCCCTTGTCGGGGTCGCTGAATTTGGAAATGCTCTCGATGACCACCTTGTCGGTGATGTCTCCGTCGCGGTTGTCGGAGGCGGTGACATTGGCGAGAATCACATCTTCTCCGTCATTTATGGAAATCTCAAGCGTATCGGTCAGACAGGTTATCACAGGGCTGACCTTATCGTTATTATAAACATTGACAGCCAGATACGCGGCAAAAGCCAGTACGACAGCCAGACATACCCAGCTCAGTATTCTTGTAAGAAAATCACTCATATGAATTAAACCCCATATCCTTTTTCCGGATCATTCTTCACCGGTTTTCGCGGCAGCGGGCAGCATGATCAGTTTCTGTCCTCTGAGAACTCTTCCGGGATTTTCGTCAAACAGGATCACCGCCGCTTCCCTGCCGCAGATATCCATAACCGCTTCATACGCCTCTCCCATTCCGGGATTTCTCGCGCCGTCGTTATGCGCGTCAGACGCGACGGCGGCGGCATATCCGTTTTCCAGCAGCGTTCTCGCCGTGTTGAAAACGACAACTCCGAAAGCGCCGCACAGACTTCCCGAATTTATCTGCAGTCCGCAGCCCATCTCCCTGAGCTTTTCCGCCGTGCTTATGTCATTCTGAATACAGCGGTACCGTTCCGGATGCGCAATAAGCGGAG